>JBBSVL010000088.1:0-9072 GCA_038233595.1 Propionibacteriales bacterium
CCGCGGTCGGCCGCCATCGCCTGCTCCAACGCCGCCCGAACCTTCTCGGTGGACCGCAGACTCGTCCTGAACCGCACGTTTCCGGTCTGGATGTGCGTCTCGACATCCTCGAACCCGGCCTCGCCCAGCGCCGCACGCAGCTCCGCCATCGGGTACTTGCGCTTGCCTACGTTGACCGCACGCAGGAACGCGATGAAGGTCGGCATCGCGTCATTGTCTCCCAGGCAGGGTCCGTTTGGGCAGGATGGAGCCATGCTCGTCGCGGATGGCGTCCCTCTCCGACCCGCATGCACTGCTTAGTCGCCGAGGTCGACGGGCTGGTCGTCGGATTCGTCTTGGGAAAGGCTGACAGCGCCGAGGCGGAGCTGAACGCGATGCATGTGCTCGCCCAGCAGCACGGCGGCGGCATCGGCCAGGCCATGATGGACCGGCTCGTGGTGGAGTTTCGCGGCTGGGGTGCTGCAACACGCACCTCTGTGTTGGCGAGGGCAACGAGCGCGCCCAGGCCTTCTACCGGCGCAACGGCCGGCGCCTCCGCGGGCCTGCGGGCAGCCACGATAACCGTGAGCTGCGCTTCCGGGACGACCACACAGTCGCCTAACGACCTGAACGGGTCCCGCGTTCTACAAAGAGAGGGAAGCGCAGATCGAGAGGGAGCCAGGCTCACCTTGCTTGCGAACACGTGTTCGAGCACAATGGAAGCATGCCCACCGCACCCGAGACTGACACCACGGCGGACACCGCCGCGGGGGTGCTGGCTAAGGCGGTGGAGCTGCGTTACCGGCTGCCTCGGGTGTGGGCGCGGGTGGTGGCCGGTGACCTGGTCGGGTGGCGGACCCGGCGGATCGCCCGAGCGAGCATCAGCCAGGGACTCTCACCAGAAGCGGCAGCGTTCGTGGACGCCCAGGTTGCTGGGTTCGCGCACAAGATCCGCCCTTCCGGGGTGGACCGGCACGGACGCCGGGGTCTCGACGTCGGGCGGCGCAGACGCCCTGCTCGACCAACGGCGAACGCTGGTCGAGCAGCGAGCGCCAGCGAGCGCGTCGAGACCCGCGTCGAGACCCGTGAACCACGGCGGGTGGTGCTCTACGTGCACCTGTCCGAGGCCGCGGTCTCCGGCAACCCGCGCGACCTGCACCTGGGCCGGGTGGAGAACACCCGCTCCTTCGTCGACGCCGAGCAGGTCAAGACCTGGTGCGCCAACCCCGACGCCCACGTGACCGTGAAGCCGGTGATCGACCTGGCCGAGCACATCCACGCCTTTAACCCCGCCTCGGCGGGGGCACCGGCATACCCAGACCCGACTAATGTGCGTGGGTGCCGATCCAGCAAACACACGACCTCACGTGTGACGCGAGGACGGTCACGAAGCGTTACGCCTTGTGGGACCGAGGCGAGCCGGAATGCGAGCGAGCGGGCCTCAGCCTCCTGGCCACGTACGCACCCGGCCTAGCACCCACGCCGTTGAAACGCGGGGAGAGCTGTCACCCGGTCGACTTCGAGGACTGTGGTCCCGAGTGAGCACCGTGACCGAACCGCTGCACGACGATGAGATCCCGATCGACCTACCGCTCGTCCGGGCCCTGGTCGACCGCGCGTTCCCGGAGTACGCCGACCTCCAGCTGAGCCGGCTCGGGGCCTCGGGTTCGAGCAACGCACTGTTCCGGCTGGGCGAGGACCTCCTCGTCCGGCTGCCACGCCAACCGGGCGGCACCGCGACGATCGACAAGGAGGCGCGCTGGTTGCCGTACGTCGGCCGGGCGCTGCCAGCTGCGGTGCCGGAGATCGTTGCCGTCGGGACCCCGGCTTTCGGCTACCCCGAACGGTGGTCGGTCGTGCGCTGGATCACCGGTGATGTTCCCTCGATCGTCGATCCAGGCACGGCGGCCGACCCGAGGCGCCACCACCTGGCGCAGGACCTCGCCGGCGTCGTCACCGCGCTACGCCACATCGACGTCCCGCCGAGCGCGCTGCACGACCCGCAGCTGCGCTGGTACCGGGGCGACCCACTCGCGACCCGGGATGCGCAGACCCGTGGCGACATCGAAGAGTGCCGGGCCATCCCCGACCTCGGCCTCGATCTGGACGCGGCGCTCGAAGTCTGGGCCGAGGCCATGGCACTACCTGGCGTAGACCCGGAGACGACACCGCGTTGGTACCACGGTGACCTTGCCGCGGAGAACCTGCTGGTGCGGGACGGGCGTCTCACCGCGGTCCTCGACTTCGGCGGCCTGGCGGTGGGCGACCCGACGATCGACCTCGTGGTCGCCTGGGAGCTGCTGGCGGCTCCCGACCGGGATGTGTTCCGCACCGCCACCGGAGTCGACGACGAGACCTGGCTGCGTGCACGGGCATGGGCGCTGTCGCTGGCCGCGATGACCTTCCCGTACTACTGGCGCACGATGCCGGAACGGTGCACCAGCCGCCGCGCGATGGCCCGCGCAGTGCTCGCCGACGCCGCCTCGACGTAGCCGCACCTCAGCTGTTCGAGAACACCGCCGCGTCGCCGCCTTCGCCCGGCCCCCGGCCCGCCCAGGTCCAGGCGTACGCCGGATCCTCGACCGCCAGCCCGGCCTCGCCGAGCTCGAGCGGCCGGAAGGTGTCCACCATCACGGCGAGCTCGTCGAAGTACTGCACTCCGATCGAGGCCTCGACCGCGGAGGGCTGCGGGCCGTGGGCGTGGCCGCCGGGGTGCAGCGAGATCGACCCGACGTTGATCCCGGAGCCCTTGCGCGCCTCGTAGTCGCCGCCCACGTAGAACATCACCTCGTCGGAGTCGACGTTGGAGTGGTAGTAGGGCACCGGGATCGACTGCGGGTGGTAGTCGACCTTGCGTGGGCAGAAGTTGCAGACCACGAAGTTCGTGCCCTCGAAGACCTGGTGCACCGGCGGCGGCTGGTGCACCTTGCCGGTGATCGGCATGAAGTCCTCGACGTTGAACGTGTAGGGGTAGAGGCACCCGTCCCAACCGACCACGTCGAAGGGGTGCGCCGCGTAGGTCAGCCTGGTGCCCACCAGCCCGCCCGGCCCGCCGCCGCGGTGCTTGACCAGCACCTCGACGTCGGTGCCCTGCTGCAGAAAAGGCTCGTCCGGGCCGTACAGGTCGCGCTCGCAGTACGGCGCGTGCTCGAGCAGCTGCCCGAAGCGCGAGAGGTAGCGCTTCGGTGGCGCGATGTGGGAGTTGCCCTCGATCGTGTAGAGCCGCGACTCCCCCGATGACGCCTCCGGGAGCCACCGGTGGGTGGTGGCCCGCGGGACCAGCACATAGTCACCGGCGCGGTAGGGCAGCACGCCGAAGACCGTCTCCACGGTGCCGGAGCCGCACTCGACGTAGACGCACTCGTCGCCGATCCCGTTGCGGTAGTACGACGAGGGGCCCGCCGCCACGACGTAGGAGATCCGGACGTCACCGTTGCCGAGCACCAGCCGGCGCCCGGTGACGGCGTCGGTGGAGGTCTCGACCTCGTGCAGCTTCAGGTGCCGTGGCTTCAGCGGATGGTTGGGTGTCGTGCTCTGGTCGGGCAGCTCCCACACCTGGCTGTCGACGATCGCCGAGGGCACCCCGGAGTGATAGAGCAGCGAGGAGTCAGACGAGAAACCCTCCTCCCCCATCAGCTCCTCGTAGCGAAGGTTCCCCGCGTCGTCGCGGAGCGCGGTGTGCCGGGTGCGCGGCACCTCTCCCAGGGATCTGTAGTACGCCACGCCCCCACCTTCCCGCGCGGTGATCTAGCGTGGCAACCGTGAGCCTTGGACATGAGCTTCTCGAGCACCTGGTCGACGACGCGGCGATCTTCCCGCCGGGCAACGTGCCGCTCGAACAGGCGGTCACCGAGCACCGGGAGCACCTCGCCACGTCGTACGCCGAGCTCGTGGGCGGGTTCGTGGTCAGCGACACCCGGCTGGCCGACCTGGCAGCCATCGTCGCCCCCGGTGGTCGAGCAGCGAGCGCCAGCGAGCGCGTCGAGACCCACCCCCTGGCCATCAACGTCGTGGTCACCGGTGGCGCCGGCGCGATCGAGCCCGCCGTCCGCTGGGCGGTGCGTGCCGAGGGACTCGAGCTGCGCGCCCTGGAGATCGCGCTTCGCGATGAGGACGACCTGGCCCGTAACGCGGCGAGGATGGTGGCAATGGTCGACCACGTACGACAAGAGATGGGCGACGACGTCGAGGTGTACGTCGAGCCACCCAGGGCGCCCGACGGACCGAGCCACGGCTGGCTGGCCGCGCTCGACGAGATCGCGATGGCCGATCTGCGGCTGAAGTTCCGCACCGGCGGGGTGACCGCCGATGCCTTCCCGTCTGGTGCGGAGCTGGCCCGGAGCATCGACGCGGCGCTGGACCGGGAGACCCCGTTCAAGTGCACCGCGGGCCTGCACGACGCCGTACGCCACACCGACCCGGAGACCGGCTTCGAGCACCACGGCTTCCTCAATGTGCTGCTCGCGACCCGGGCTGCACTGGACGCCGGTGACGTCGAGGCCGCGCTGTCCAACGAGCAGCCGGCCGAGCTGCTCGACGCCGACACCATCGCGTCCACCAGGCGCTGGTTCACCTCCTTCGGCAGCTGCAGCGTGCCGGATGTGCACGAGGACCTGGTCGATCTGGGACTGTGGACCGACCATCTGGGAGAGGAGACCGCATGAACAGCTGGGTCGAAGGGACCGCCGGTTCGGCGTACGACGTGGACAACCTGCCCTACGGCGTCTTCACCACGACTGACGGGGACGAGCCCCGGGTCGGGGTGCGGATCGGGGACTTCGTCCTCGATGCCGCTCCCGTCGCCGCCGCCGAGATGCTGGAGATCGCACACGCCTTCGAAGCACCGAGCCTGAACCCGATCATGGCCGCCGGGCGACCCACCTGGAGCTCACTGCGCGACTGGCTGACCGGCCTGCTCACCGACGAGAACGAGCGCGACCTCGTGGAGCCGAACCTGATCCCGGTCGCGGACGTGACGACCCAGCTGCCGTTCGAGGTGGCCGACTACGTCGACTTCTACTGCTCACTGCAGCACGCGACCAACGTCGGGAAGATCTTCCGGCCCGACGGCGACGCGTTGACCCCCAACTGGCGGCACCTGCCGATCGGCTACCACGGTCGCGCCGGCACCGTCGTGGTCAGCGGCACCCCGGTGACCCGTCCCCACGGCCAGCACCGACCGGTCGACGGCCGGGTCCCGGGGTTCGGGCCGAGCGAGCGGCTCGATATCGAGGCGGAGATCGGGTTCGTCGTCGGCACACCATCGGGGTCAGGGATGGTGGCTGCCGACGACGCCCCCGACCACTTGTTCGGAGCCGTGCTGCTCAACGACTGGTCGGCGCGCGACATCCAGGCCTGGGAGTACGTCCCACTGGGGCCGTTCCTCGGCAAGTCGTTCGCGACGTCGATCTCAGGCTGGGTCACGCCCTTCGCCGCGCTGGAGGCGGCCCGGGTCGACCTGCCCGGTCAGGATCCGGCCCCGCTCGACTACCTGCGGGTCAGCGAGCCTGCCGGGTACGACGTCGCCATCGAGGTTCTCCTGAACGGCGAGGTGGTCAGCCGGCCGCCGTACTCCTCGATGTACTGGTCCCCCGCCCAGATGTTGGCGCACCTGACGGTGAACGGCGCGTCGGCGCGCACCGGCGACCTGTTCGCCTCGGGCACCGTCAGCGGAGACGAGCCCGGTCAGCGCGGGTCGTTCCTGGAGCTGTCCTGGGGTGGCGCCGAGCCGTTCACCGCCGGTGGGCGCGAGCACACGTTCCTCGAGGACGGCGACGAGGTCACGCTGCGCGCCACCGCCCCCGGGGCTCTCGGTGGAAGGATCGCGCTCGGCGAGGTCACCGGTCGGATCGAGCCTGCCGCACAGCTCAGGGCGTAGCCGGCCGCACCGGGGCCCAGCCGGGAAGGAACCTGCTCCAGCCCCCCGCCCACACGGCGTCGGTGGGAGCACCGACCTGCACGTCGGCTCCCCGGCTGGTCGCGTTGTTGGCCAGGCCGAGGGAGCGCTCGATCGCGTCCCGGAGAGTGACGAAGGTGTGGTCGCCTTCGAGCAGCTCGACCAGGGCGTCGTCGTCGGCGCAGACCATGTCGACCGAAAGACTCTCGATCAGCGCCCGCACCGTGCTGCGCGGCATCTCGGCAACCGCCGCCACCACCAGCCCGACCAACCAGCTCGGCACGAACGGCACCGGGATCCGGAGCCGGCGCAGACCGGCCACCTGGGCGAACAGCGCCAGCAGCTCTGGGTACGTCGGGGTCTCCGGGCCGCCGATGTCGTAGGGCCGGTTCCGTGGCTCGCCGCGCAGCGACGCCGCGATCAGCTCGACCACGTCCTCGGCCGCGATCGGCTGCAGGGTGCTCCGCAGCCAGGTCGGGATGGGCGTGAACGGCAGCCGCTGGCTCACCCGGCGCATCAGCTCGAACGAAGTCGAGCCGGAGCCGACCACCATCGCCGCACGCAGGGACACCGTGGGGACACCGGAGTCGAGGAAGACCTGCTCCACCTCGAGACGCGACCGAAGGTGGTCGGACAGCTTCCCGGCCGGGATCAGTCCTGAGAGGTAGACGATGCGCCCGACACCGTTGGTCACGGCCGCTCGGGCGACGCGCTCGGCGGCCTCCCGGTCGCGCTCGACGAAGTCGCGCAGGTCGAGGGAGTGGACCAGGTAGACGAGGGCGTCGACCCCCTCGGTCGCGGCCTGCACGGTCTCATCGTCGTCCGCGTCGAAGGCCACCGCTGTCACGTCCGGACCCCACGCGAAGTCGTCGATGTCGACCCCCCGTGTGGCCGCGATGACGTCGTGGCCCTCGGCGACCAGGGCCGGGACCAGGCGCGAGCCGATGTAGCCGGTCGCGCCCGTGACGAGCACCCGCATGTCTGACTCACTCTCGTGGGGGACGTCCAGCATGTCAGCCAAACAAGCCTCAACCCAACAGGAGGGACCCCCTCCAGACCTTCATCTGGTGCCAGGGCATCAGATCGTTCTCCCTGAGGAACGCCAGCGGCTTCTCGCCCATCCAACGCATCGTCTCCCGGTAGTGCGGGTTTCCCAGCGCCGTACGACGGCCCAGCGCCGGGTCGATCCCGACCGACCGGTAGACCTCGGGGTTCACCAGGGACCGGGCCACCAGGTAGCAGGTCTGCGCGGTCACCACCTGGTGCCACAGCAGCGCCTTTCCCGACAGGGCGGGCATCGCGCGTCTCACCTCGTCACGGGCGAACGTCATGTGGCGCGCCTCCTCGAGCACGTGGATCCGGGACACCATCCGGGTCACCGGCTGCACCCGTTCGTCGTTCATCAGCTCGCGCTGCCAGGTGTCGAGGACCTCCTCGGCGACCAGGATGGAGGCATAGGCACTGGGCCCGTGCACCACCGACTTGAACAGTCGGCCGAGCCGGTGAACCTGCGGCACCGGACCGTAGGCCGGAACGCCGAAGTGGGCGATCGACTTGCCGAACATGGTCGAGTGCCGGCACTCGTCGGCGATCTCGGTGAGCGCGTAGTGCATGTGCGCCCCGCGCGGGTCCGCGTCGTACAGGTCTCGGACCATCACCTGCATAAGGATCAGCTCGAACCAGAGCCCGACGCTGGCGATGCTGGCCACCTCGTGCCGGGACAGCTCGATGCGCTGGTCCTCGCTGAGCGTGTCCCAGAGCTCGGTGCCGTACAGCGACATCCGCTCGGGCTGCATCCCCCACATCCCCTCGGGGATGGGCGCGTTCCAGTCGATGTCGATCTCGGGGTCGTAGGAGTGCCGGGCCGAGGACTTCAGCAGCCGTTCGGCCAGCGGGTCGGCAAGCGGATCGATAAGCGCAGTCATCCCAGATCTCCTCAGAAGCTGGTTCGCGAAGTGCATGTTACTTCGAGTAACACCTAGCTGTAGGATGCTCCCTGTGGCAACGAAGATCAAGGACCCTGCCGAGAAACCGGACGATCGACCCGACGGTCGCGCAGCCCGCTGGGAGAGCCACCGCGAGAGTCGGCGCGAAGAGCTCGTCGAGGCCGCCGTGGCAGCGATCGACCAGCACGGGCCCGGAGCGAGCATCACGGAGATCGCCGCGGTCGCGGGGGTAAGCCGGCCGGTGCTCTACCGCTACTTCGCCGACAAGGACGAGCTCCATCGTGCGGTCGGTCTCTGGGGCGCCACCGCGGTGCTCGAGGGACTGCTGCCCGCGCTCCTGTCCGAACAGCCTGTCCGCGAGCGGGTGCGGGCGGCAGTCGACGCCTACCTGGGCCTGATCGACGAGCACCCTCAGGTCTTCGCCCTGCTCGTCGGCCGCGTCGGCCCGGGCGTTCGAGGGGGCGATCCGCTCGCTGACGGCAAGGAGATGATCGCGGCCGCGATCGCCCGGACCATGGGCGACATGCTCCGCGAGATCGGCGTCGACGCGGGCGGGGCCGAGCCATGGGCGCACGGCCTGGTGGGTCTGGGTCTGGCTACGGGGACCTGGTGGCTGGACCGGCGCACCATGACCAGGGCTGCGGTCGGCAGCTACCTGACCGGTTTCGTATGGCACGCCTTCGAGGGCATCACCACGGAGTACGGCGCAAAGCTCGACGCCAAGGGGCAGCTGAGGGTGGTGAGCCCATGACAACGGAACTGACGCAACCCGAGTCGTTCGACGACCCGGAAGGGTACGACGGCCCAGCCGTCGTGCTCGATGACGTCGGGAACCAGGTCGATGTCGAGGTGCGGCTGCGCGGGCACTTCGAGCCGATCGACGGTCACTTCCACTGGTACGGCCGGATCCAGGGCGACGCGCTGGCGCACGTGCACTCTCCCGGCGCCACCGTCACACTGCGGACCCCGCACGGAGCGACCCTCGCCAGGCTCTCGGACATCGACCCGTGGGGCAGGTTCCGGATCGCCGGCACGGGACGTCCACCCTTCCCGGTTTGACCCCCGGACCTCCGCGACTTGATGTTACATAGGCTACCTATGTAACATGCAACGCGTGGATGAGATGCACGAGCTGAGCAACGACCTGGTCGTGCTCGTGGCGCGTCTGCTCCGCGACGTGCGCCGCAACAATGTGAGCATCCCCGCCGCCAGCATGCGGGTGCTCAGCCTGGTCGACCAGCACGGTCCCAC
>JBBSVL010000089.1:0-9066 GCA_038233595.1 Propionibacteriales bacterium
GGCCACCCCGGTGGACTGAACAACATGTACCCGCGGCTTGTCGCGCGGGCTCAGCACTCTGCCGCGGAGGGCTTCGCCGCGGCCACCATCGAACTCCCCGGAAGTGGGGACCGCCCCTGTTCTACCGCCCTCGACGAGGCTCGCGCCGACCTGCGCCGGGCGCTGCGGGCCGGCGAGCCGGTCGCCGACGACATCGTCGACCGACTCGTCCTGCCACTGGTCGAACAGTCGGTCCCGGAATGGCAGGCCGCCTTGGACGCGCTTGGTTCACTGCCCGAGATTGGCGGCCCGTTCGGGTATTCGGGCGGGGTGATCTCCATCGGCATCCGTCTGGCGGTGATCGAGCCGCGCATCTCGGCCGCACTCCTTTTCGCTGGAAGCTTTTTACCCCGTACCGTTTTCGAGGAGGCCCAGCAGGTCAGCATTCCGCTGCATGTCCTGCTGCAGTGGGACGATCAAGGCAATGACCGGCAGCTTGCGCTGAAACTTTTTGACGCCTTCGGCTCCATCGAAAAGACGCTGCACGCGAACATGGGCGGGCACACGGGTGTCCCGCCGTTCGAAGCTGACGCCGCAACCCAGTTCTTCGTCCGGCACCTGAAATGCGGGCCGGCCGAGAGAACTGGCGGCAGCCGATAAGTGATGCTCCCCGAGGTCGGGGGCCAACGGCGGGACCTGGAGTTATCGTGCGCGGACGCGGTTCGGGCGAATGGGGTGTCTGGTGATCGACATACGGAATCAGGTCGTGATCAACCGTCAGCCAGAGGAGGTCTTCGATCGGCTCAGCGACCCCCGTAGCGAACTGCAATGGAATTCGAAGGTCGAGGTGATGGAGGCTCTCGACGAGTCACTGGGCGTAGGGGCTCGCTTCCGCGCCAAATGGAAGCTCAGTAAGCCGCTGACCCTCACGTTCACGCGTTACGACCGCCCGTACGGCTGGTCGTACACGAACGACGGGCTGATCGTCATCGACTTGGACGTTGACCTTGCGGATCATCCGGGAGGGACGTTGCTCAGCCCGTCCTTCAAGCCACGGGCGCGAGGTGCGGCGCGGCTCATGTTCCCGATCTTCTTGCTGATGATCCGGCGCGAGGAGAAGAGCAACATGCGCCACTTGAAGGGGTGGATGGAGGGGACACATCACCTCTGAGTCGACGCAGTGGCCGGTCGGCATCGCGGTGCCAAGCAGCGTGGGTAGGTGCCGCTACTGTCTGACCGCTAGGAGCAGTCGTGACCTGTGCTTGGCTCGACGCTCCCCTGATGGGGACCAGGGTCATGCTGCGACTTGTGCAGCCTGGTGACGAAACTGCCCTCGTGGGGCTGATGAGCGACCCGGAGGTGCGGCGCTATCGGTGGTCCACGAGAGCCAGAGGAGGCCCGAGCGAGCATCCATCTTGACGACATCTGGTGGGGGTCGTTCGTGGTCGCTCAGGTCAGTGACGATGAGGTGGTCGGCACGTTGTCGTTCGCCCGCAAGCGCGGCCCATGGGAGGTCTCGTTCCAACTCCGCGCCGACCTATGGGGGCAGGGCCTGATGAGCGAGGCGTTGATGCTGGCGCTGACCTGGTTCTTCGCCTCCCAGGACGAGTCGGTGTGCATTGCCGTCACGCAGAACGCCAACACTCGCACTCGGCGGCTTCTTGAACGCGCTAGTGGGGTGCTCACCGCCGAGTTCGAGCAGTATGGGTTGCCCCAACTTCAGTACGAGTTCCGGCCCGCCCATCCCGGCAGGGCATGACTCAAGAGTCGGACAAGGCCAGCCAGCGTTCGCAGCCGAAAGCTCTAACGGACCCCGGTCCAGACGAAGCTCTCGGCCTCAGCCGCGACGTCCTCGGCGTCGTGCTCTAGCGCTTGCTCCGCTAGGTCGGCGGCTTGGTGCAGGCGGCGACGGGCACCGTCAGTCCAGTCCTCATCCTGAGTGCCCGGGGGTGGCTGGGGGGTCCTTTGTGCAGTGCAGCGCATCATCGATGACCGGCGACCACCGAGCGGTAAGCACGCTGCTGACACTCGATAGGTGCCCTCGCGATCGCGAAAGAAGTTGCCCTTAGCCGAATCCCGCTACGGGACGGCGCGACAGGGCATCCTCAAAGGATGAGTGTGCTGGCGCAGCTGCCCGTACTGGGCTCGACGGTTTCGCTCCGGGAAGCCGTCGCGGAGGATGTCCCGCGCTCGTGCAGCTGCTGGACCTGCAGCCCTACCTGCGCGCCCCACCGCGCACCTACGTCCTTACCTGTAGTGCATCGGCTACCGGAACGATCGACAGGCTCGACTCCCGGTTGACGTCCGCCGTTGGCGGTCAGGTGATCTTGTGGGCGACGGCGAAGGTGCGCAGAAAGGGAAAGACGGTGCCGTAGATACGGCGCGGATACGCCCGGCGCAGCAGGGCGGCGTACTCAGCGCTGAAGGCGTCGGCCTCGTCGTCGCTCAAGGCTTCGAGAACGGGTCGCAAGCCGGTGCCACGGACCCACTTCAGGACCGGGTCGTCGCCCTGCAGGACGTGCAGGTACTGCGTCTGCCAGACATCAGCCTGCAGGCCCTGCCCGGTCAGCAGATCGAGGTAGGTCTCGGGTTCGGCGACCGCCAGAGCGCTGCGCAGCACGCCCTGCAGTCGACCATGCCACCGCGGTGAGTCGGCGAGGTCGCGCATCAGTCGGTGCGACGGAGCGTCGAAGTTCGCCGGCACCTGAAAGGCGATCCAGCCGCCGTCATTGAGCTGCCCGGCCCACTGGGTGAGGAGCTCGGTGTGCTGCGGCACCCACTGCAGAGCTGCGTTGCTGACCAGGACGTCGACGCCGATTGCGTCGACGTCTTCCGCAGCCCTGACCGTGAAGTTGGCTCCCCGGCCGACGGGTGCCCGGCCGATCATCTCCGGCGAGGAGTCCAGACCGACAAGCGTCGTCGCCGGCCAGCGCTGGGCCAGCGTGACGGTGAGCTCGCCGGAACCACAGCCGACATCGATGACCGTGCCGGGTGACTCCGCACCGATCTGCGCGACCAGGTCGAAGAAGGGCCGGTTCCGATGGTCGGAGTAGCGGGCGTACTGCGTGGGGTCCCACCCCAGGAGATCTCCGATCTCCTGGGGTAGAGAGAGACAATACCTCGATGTCATCCATGGGGCCGACGGCCAGGTCTGGCACATGTTCGACAAGCCGAGCATCTTTGAGAGGGCAGGTGGACCCGCCCTTACGCCGTCGTCGCCGTACCCGGTCGAGATTCAGATGCCGGTAACGGTGCTCTCGACCAGGTGACACGGAGTTCGGCCGCGTCGCGGTGGTGACCCTGCCGTGGGGGCAGGACTACGACCTCGCGCAAGACACCTTCGAGGTCTTGGCAGCGGACCTGCGCGACGACGCATAGGTAGAGATATGCCGGTGATCCAAGAGGGCATCCTGGGCCAGCGGCACCCGGTGAGGGTAGGTGCAGCTGTTCGCCTGGCGTGGGGCGAGGAGCGCTCTGAGATGCTGGCGATCAGAGTCATGGTTGAGCGGGCGCTGGCGATGTCAGAGGGGCTTGCCGACGACGGTCGCCGGGTGCTGTTGCTGGCGGAGGAGGAGGCGCGTGAGCGCGGCTCGTCCGTGACGCAGCCGGTTCATGTGGCTTTGGCGCTGACTCGGCTTGACGTGGCGCTGGCCGACGTGGCTTCCGCCGCAGATCTTGATCTGCGGCGTTGGCGCGACTACATGAACGAGGTGATCGGGCGCAACAGCGAAAGCCAAGCACGGCGCGAAGGAACTACCGCGACCGGCCCAGCAGCGCACGATCGATTTCGGACAGGTCAGGTGCGTCTCAGCGGCCAGTGCCGGCTTCTGCTCGACGACGCTGCAAGTGAAGCCGCACGCGGGGGCCGCAGGCTCGGCCCACCGGAGCTTCTGGTCGCGCTGCTGCTAGGTCACGGCGGGATCGGGGCTGGGTCACTCCGGTGGCTTGGCGTCACTCTCGGCCGGCTTCGCCGAGCCGCCGGACTGCCCCACGACGTATTGCAACTGCCCGCAGATCCCCGATCCGACCCAAAGCCGTCCGGTACCGGGCCGCTGGTCCTCATGGGCGGCGGCGCACGTCCGCAAGAGGTGGCCTTGCTCCTGGCGAGCCGGAGTGTGACGGCCATCTTCGCGGCCTCCCCCAGCCGGTCGACCAAGTCGGGCACCATTGCCGCGTGGGAGGCGCTCGGCGTGCACGTCCTCGACTCAGGCTGCGATGACCGCAGCAGTGCGGACGACCCTGCGGTAGTGGCCCGTCTTGAGCAGGCCGAGGCCATCCTGATCTCTGGCGGCGGCTGGCTGCGCCCGATCTCCGAACTCGCTGGGACCGCCAGCCTGCACGCCCTTGTAGAAGCAAGCGACCGCGGCACGACAATCATGGGGTATTCGGCTGGGACGCAGGCGCTTGGGGAGTGGTTTGCCAGCAACGACTTGAGCGGCGACGACCAGGAACTGATCCCCTGCTTGGGCTGGCTCAAGGATACCGTCGTGATCGCCCACTACCCGACCTATGACGGTGAACGGCGGCTTCGTGAGGCGCTCGCGGACAGCGCCTGCCGACGTGGCATCGGCGTCGCCCACGAAGGTGCGCTGTACAGCCCCGGCAACGGATGGACCGACTTCACGTCCCTGTCCGACGGCCTCGGCCACGCAATCCTCATGCAGTAGGCGAACCTCGGCGATGGAGTCTGCGGACTACCGCGACAGCGGCCTGCCGCTATCGGCTGCCAAGGAGACCCCGACGCTATCCGCCGCCTGTACGTCAACATGAAGCCGTGCCCTCCGCGTACTTCCTTGCCGTCCGAACCGTTGTCAACGAGGTGGACCCGGTTGGCCTCATCGACATGGGGTCTCCTGACGACAGTACGACCCCGAGGTAGAAGACCTGATCAAGTGGCGTGAGTCCGTGACTCCAGAGCGGGTGGCCGAGGTGTTCATCCGATGGTTCGGCCCAGAGACTGGCAAGATCATGCTGGACGACCCTGCGCGGATCTCCCACGGGATCAACGCCGCCCGCGCCGCACACCTGCCGCAGTAGAAGTGATGCTCCTACCTGCCCGTGGCACCCGAGGAGGGCAGGTGCCCCTCCGCGACGTCCCGATCGACGTTCACTGGCTTCCGGGGGCCGCTTCCGACGTGGCGCAACATCGCAGAACCGGCACTACCCACGTGCTATCAGCCGTGATATCAACTACCTATGACGCAGCCCCACACTCTGCTCGCCAAGGCTTTGGCGACGCTGTCCGACGAGGAGCAGGGTCAGGTTCTCAAGTCGTTACTGCCCGTGCCAACGTTCGGGGCCCAGCATCCGGGTTGGTCGAGCGAGGTGATCGCGTCGATGGCCGGCATGGCCCTGGGGCACAAGGAAGAGGTGATGGCGTCGCACGTGCGAAAATTCCGGCAGCACGTCGGTTCTCCCGACCAGGTATCACTCCTCGTTCGACTTCCGGTGTCACGCCACGCCGAACTGAAGGCGTGGTCGGAGGCGAATGGCCACAGCATGAATACGGTGGTCCGGGGACTGCTGGAACGATTCCTTGAGGCGCAGCAGACGGCGGGCGGCACCGGCTAAGCTAAGTGATGCTCCCCGAGGTCGGGGGCCAACGGCGGGACCCGGCGCTACCCGCAACGACCGCAGACCGAGGACCCGCCGGGCGTTAGCCTTATTGCATGCCTGAGCTGCCGCGATGAGTCTTCTCTTCCGACGTGGAGCCGAGCCGACTCCAGCGCCAGACTGCCCGACGTGCGGGCGACTGCTTGATGCTCACGACCAGCACGTCCGCTTTGGACTACCGGATCCCGTGCTTGCCATCCCAGTACACGAGCGGGCCGACCGAACCTGGCAGACCGAGGTCATGATGCAAGTCGAGGGGCTTGGTGCCTTCGTACGTGCCTTGCTTCCAGTCAGACTCGAGGGCGGACATCAGCTTACGTTCGGGCTGTGGCTCGGCGTCGATCCCACCGACATGCATCGGGCTCTTGAGCAGTGGTGGTCGCCGTCGTATAAGGATCTTGTGCTCGATGGGTTGATAGCCAACCAGGTCTGGCCTTGGGGGATCCTGGCGAAGCCAGCCCGTGCCGTCGTCCGCGACCCGGACGCGACCCCCTATATCGACAGCAGTTCCGATCACGAAGTCCAGCATGTGATCAGCGACACCTGGAAGCATGACTTCGTGATGGACGCTCTCCCGGAGAGCCTTCGCCGCGACAGCCGGAGGGAGTAGGTGTCACCCGATGCCGCTGAGAAGCGGCGCTACCGTCGGCCGGGCAGGGGACAGCGCCGGTGGCATGTAGTCACGGCCGTCGCCCGCCCGACGGGCGACCACTCTTTCCGGCTCTCCCGGCATGAGTGTGGATCATCTTGGGGCTCGTTCGTGCGGTAGATGAAGTTCGATCGGTCCACAGGACAGCATTACCAGGGCGAGAGCTGCCTTCGGGGAATGGAAGCCGTAGGCCCGGCGGATGATGAGCCGGACGTGATTGTTCAGGCCCTCCGCACGACCGTTGTTGATCTTCAGTCGGATGGCGGCGAGGATGCCGTCGCGGAACTTGCGGATCGTCTTGGCGACCTTGACGAACGGCGCGAGCCGGGAGCGGCTGGCTTTGGAGCACCAGCGGTCGAGCAGCTCAGCGGTCTGGTCGGGATCGAGGTCACCGGAGAAGATCGCCCGGAATGCCTCTTTGAGGCTGTAGCCGCGCCACAGTTCACCGCCACGACACCGCAGCTTGCGTAGCGTCGCGGTCTGCTCGTCGGTGAGGTCCTCGGGGCGTTTGAGTAGCGACCAGCGGGCGCCTTTGAACTTCTTGGCCGCAGCCTGGTCGGGAAGTTGACGCAGCTCGTTCCAGGTCTGTCGGCGCAGCACGTCCAGGGCCTCGGTGACGAGCTTGACGGCGTGGAACGGGTCGATGCAGATCACGGCCTTCGGGGCGTGGGTCCGCACGCTCTTGTTGAACGCCGCGCCCATGTCCATGCTGACGGCCTCGAGCTGATCTGCCTGCTGTGCGCCGAGTTCGGTGAAGAACCGGTCCAGGGTGGCGGTGTCCTTGCCTTCGTCGCCCCAGACGATCTTCTTGCCGGTGTGGTCGGTGACCAACGTCAGGTAGTTGTGGTGCTTCTTCCAGCTCACCTCATCGACCCCGATGCTGACCAGGCCGTCCAGCCGGCCCGGATCCAGTCCGTCGGCGACGACCCGCTCGCAGATCCGTCCGACGCTGTCCCAGTCCAACCGCAGCAGTCGGGTGATGGTGGTCTTGTCGGTCTTGGTGGCCAGGAAAGCCACCAGATCCTCGAAGTCGCGGCTGAACCCGGAGCGGTGCCGGGCCAGCGGCATCTGCTCGACCCGCACCCCATGCGTCGGGCAGGTCAGCCGGCGCAGCGCGGCCCGGACCGTGACCTTCCAGCGGCCCAGGTCCAGATGCCGCCAACTCGAACTCACCGGCCGGGTGTCGTACCGGGCGGCGGTGCTGAACTCGCACTCCGGACAGTGCAGCCGGCGGCGCCGCAACACGACGGTGACGGTGACGGAATCGGCGTTGAAGGACACGTCGCTGACCGAGATGCCAGGCAGCGCGAGAAGGCGGTTGAATGCGGTGGTGACGCGCACGGGTGCGGAGTTCCTCCAGCTCGGAATGATCTTGGCGGATCGTCCGAATCTAGAGCCGCACTTCGTGCGCGTCCTACAACCTCAAGCCGTGTCACCGGATCACCTGCGCTGCACCGGATTCAGCCCAGCCCAGCCCCACTCTGGACCCACATCGATGCCGGGAGAGCCCTCTTTCCTCAGCACGCACCGGCCTCCTACACTCGCCTTCCATGAGCGGCGTCGAGGAGCGGCTAAAGGGGTACTACGCCGGCGAGATTAAAGATCGCGCGACGAGGGCGCTGGGTCACGAGCGCACGGCGCGTGTCACGACCTTCTCCGAGCACCTGCGCGTAACCCAAACAGAGGCTCTCCTTGAGGTCGGCTGCGGCGCCGGACGCGACGGCCTGATCCTTCGCGAAGGCGGATGCGCCTACACCGGGGTCGACCTCTCCCGCCGCTGTTCAGACCTGTCGTGCCATGGGGTTGAACGCGGTGGAGGGATCAGCAATCGACCTACCCTTCGGAGACGATTCGTTTGGCGCTGTGTGGTCCATGAGCACGCTGATGCACCTAGATGGAAATGGTTTTGAACGAGCAATCTGCGAGATCGGTCGGGTGGTTCAACCCGGCGGCGCAGTCGAGATCGGTGTGTGGGGCCACACCAGCAGTCGCGAGTGGACCGCCCCCGATGGGAGGCATTTCAACCACCGCTCGGACCAGCAGTTGAAGCATGAACTGCATGTTCTCGGGAACGTCGTTGAGTTTGGTACTTGGGCTTGGTTTGAGGATGGCGGGCACTACCAGTGGGCCCGAGTGTTGGCTCGATAGTCGGGCCACGGAACCTCGTCACGGGACAAGACCCAGATCCTGGCTCACCGGTCCAGAAGTGGGACAACGTCCGCATCACGTTCCGACGAGCCGACGGAAACGAGGCTGGCGCCCGGGAGCCTCGCCTCCCACCGCCCAACCCCGACGACCTTGAGGCACACGCAACGCTCGAAGGCGCATAGGTGATGCTCCTACTTGCGGTGAGGTCCCGTCACTCGTCGACGACGGGTAGTCGGGTTTGAAGACGCCGAACGGCGGCCGCGAGGGGCCCGAGGTCATTCTCAACGGTGCCGGCCACTTGGCTGTGCGTCGTGTCGAAGTAGCGATGCGCGAGGCGGTCGCGCATCCGGGCAATGTCGGTCCATGGCTGGCCAGGCTCGGTGTCCAGCAAGTCGGGCGAGAGGACTTTGATGGCCTCGCCGATCTCGATCAGGCGTATGCGTACGGCATCGAAGATGAGGCCGTCGGACAGGTCACCTCGTGCGACGTGGGCCTGGATGGCTTCGATCGCGTCGAGGATGTCCCGGAGACGCTCAGGATCACGGCGGCTCACAGCGAGACCGCGTCGGCCAGGGCCTCCGTGCGGACCCTGGGCTTGAGGCTGGCAACTGGTGCCAGATCGACTTTCACCTTGAGGATGCGTTCCAAGGTTCCCTCCAGGGCTAGAACCGCGAACA
>JBBSVL010000090.1:0-9003 GCA_038233595.1 Propionibacteriales bacterium
GACTCGACGCCGTACACGATGCTCTGGGTGCGGTACTCCAGGTCTTCGGGAGGCACCGCCAGCTGCAGGCCGGGGAAGCGGCGGGCCAGGGCCGGGAAGGCGAGCCGGAGCTCCAGCCGGGCCAGCTCGGCTCCGACGCACCGGTGGAAGCCGTAGCCGAAGGCCAGGTGGGTGGGACCCGCACGCTCGAGGTCGACCTCGTCGCCGGCCGTGGTCCGCGGGTCCCGGTTGATCGCAGGCAGGGACGCGAGCACGACCGACCCCTTCGTGATCGGGTGCCCGGCCACCACGACGTCCTCCTTGGCGAACCTCGGGAAAGCCACCTGTACGACGGCGAGCAGTCGCAGCAGCTCCTCGACGATCGCATCGACGCTGGTGGGGTGGGTGACCAGCCGGTCCCACAGGTCGCGGTTCTCCAGCAGGACGGCGGTGCCCAGGGCAAGCATCGATGCACTGGTCTCCAGACCGCCGGTAAAGACCCCGTCGGCCAGGCCGCCGAGGTCGAAGTCGTTGATCTCCTCGCCGTGCTCCCGGATGATCTGGCCGATCAGCCCCGGCCCCGGGTCGGTGCGCTGCCTGGCGGCCTCGGCGAGCAGGAACTCCCGCGAGCCACCGATAGCGCCGACCGTGCCCTGGCCGCCCCCGGAGACGTCGAACCGCGCGGAGGCCAAGGTGCTGAACGTCTCGCGCTTCTCGTCCGGCATCCCGAGCAGGTCACAGATCACCAGGAACGGCACCGGAAAGGCGTACACCGGCACCAGGTCGAACGGGGCGCCGTCGGTGACCTTCGCGGCGGCCTCGATCTCGTCGAGCTGGCGGTCAATGGTCGCCGCGATCATCGGTTTGAGCCGTCGGAGCCGGCGCATGGTGAACTCTGGGGTCAGGAGCTTGCGCTGGCGGGTGTGCTCGGGCGGGTCAGTGAACCCCAGACCTCCGAAGTCGCCGTCGGTGGTCGAGCCGCGCCGGCCCATGTAGGGCCGGATGTCGGTGGAGTACGACGTGGTGTCGCCGAGCACCTCGCGCGCCTCCGCGTTCCCGGTGACCAGCCAGACGTCGATGCCCAGGAACGAGGTCAGCTTCTGCACGGGCGCTTCGTCGCGTGCCGCGGAGAGCCGGGCCGAGGGGGCCATCTGGTCGCGCCTCAGTGGCCAGGACAGGGACTCGGGCACCTTGTCCAGGCGGGAGAGGTCCACCCCGCCCGACCGCGCGATGAGGGTTCGCCGAAGCGCACCCTTGACCGCGGACACCACACCCATGAGCTGCCTTCCAGTTCCCGCGTACGACCCGACTGACGACCGTCGGGATCCTACCGGCCGGTCACCTCACCACCGGGCAGCCGCCCCGGCAGGCCGGCGGTCGTCCCGGCGCGCCGGTACTTGTCGGTAACCACGCCGGGGGCCAATGTGGAGTCCATGAACACCCCAACGAACCACTCGCTTCGCTCGCGCGCGACACCCCACCAAGACGCTCGCTGCGCTCCAGTCTCGGCAGGGACCCCGAAGAACTTCCGCGGGGACCCCGTGTGAGCGCCACCGCTTCGTCGTACTCGATCACCATGCGGCTCTACACCGACCCGGACCCGCGGGTGGTCGGCACGGTCGCCACGGCGATCGCGGAGGCCGGCGGCATCGTGACCGCGATGGACATGGCCGACTCCCGGCACGACCGGCTGGTGGTGGACGTGACCTGCTCCGCGACCGACTCGCGACACAGCACCGAGGTCGTGGAGCGGGTCGAGGCGCTCGACGGAGTCACCGTGCACAAGGTCTCCGACCGCACCTTCCTGCTGCACATCGGCGGCAAGATCGAGGTGCACTCCAAGGTGCCGCTGCGCACCCGGGACGACCTCTCGATGGCGTACACCCCCGGAGTCGGGCGGGTCTCCCAGGCGCTGGCCGACAACCCCGGCGACATCCCCAAGCTGACCATCAAGGGCAACTCGGTGGCGGTCGTCACCGACGGCTCGGCGGTGCTGGGGCTGGGCAACATCGGGCCGGGCGCGGCGCTCCCGGTGATGGAGGGCAAGGCCGCGCTGTTCAAGCGCTTCGCCGACATCGACGCCTGGCCGATCTGCCTGGCCAGCCAGGACACCGACGAGATCGTCCGCGCGGTCGAGATGATCGCCCCTGGTTTCGGCGGCATCAACCTCGAGGACATCGCCGCCCCGCGATGCTTCGAGGTCGAGGCCCGGCTGCGCGAGTCGCTGGACATCCCGGTCTTCCACGACGACCAGCACGGTACGGCGATCGTGGTGCTGGCCGCTCTGACCAACGCGTTGCGGGTGGTCGACAAGCGGCTCGCCGACGTACGCATCGTGGTGGCGGGTGCCGGCGCCGCAGGCAGCGCGATCGTCACGCTGCTGATCGCGGCCGGGGCCGGTGAGGTGATGGTCTGGGACCGCGAGGGCCTGCTCTCCCGTGACGACGGCGCCCTCTCCCCCGCCAAGGCGGAGCTCGCCGGGGTCACCAACGCCGAGCTCCGTCGCGGCGATCTTCGAGACGGGCTCCGCGGGGCAGACGTGTTCATCGGGGTCTCCGGCCCGAACCTGCTGAGGCCGGAGTGGCTCGCCGGCATGAACCCGGGCTCGGTGGTCTTCGCGCTGGCCAACCCGGACCCGGAGATCGACCCCGTCGACGCCGCGCAGTACGCCGCGGTCGTCGCGAGCGGGCGTTCGGACTACCCGAACCAGATCAACAACGTGCTGGCCTTTCCCGGGGTCTTCCGTGGCCTGCTCGACGCGCGGGCCTCTGAGATCACCATCGAGATGCTGCTGCGAGCCGCCTACGCCATCGCCGCCACGGTCAAGGACGAGGAGCTGAACCCGTCGTTCATCATCCCCTCGGTCTTCAACCCCGAGGTCCCCAAAGCGGTAGCCGCGGCTATCAGCAAGGTCCAGAGGTGACCAACCCGATCCCGGCAGCCGGAGCTACCGGTCCGAGCTGACCCTCGGCGAGGACATCATCGAACCCCGCTGACCTGGGTAAGGGCTGGTTCTGGATCCAGAAACCTGTTCCCGAAGACCCGCTGTGGACGGCGAAGAAGGACTCCTTCAGCCTGCCCGGCCGGTTCGGGCTGCCCGGTACCCGGCACTCGATCGGGCTGGCCCGGTGCTGGCACCTGGGCGTCGACACCCCGTGGCTGCTCAACGGCATCGTTTTCGTCCTGCTGCTCTCCACCGGGCAGTGGCGCGCTGCGCAACCTCGACCTGGCGCAGCTGCGGGTGTCGCCAAGTGGGGCGGGGTGTCCATGCAGAGCATCACCCGATCGAGCAGATGAGCAACGACCTCACGATGCTCGCCTAGACATGGACGAGCCCCGTTGTCCGCCGGTCACGGTGGACCACTGCGGCACCGCAACGAGGTCCAGCTCGGCTTCAAGCAGGTCAAGTGGATCAAGGGATGGAGTTCTTCGGCCGCCGCCAGTCGATCTAGGGCCGGCCGAGCGAGCCACCAGTTTCACCCGGAGGGGTGGCGGATCCACCCGCCGGGGTGGCTGTGCGTCCGACGGCATCTGAGTACGTTCGAAGACAGGGCACGCGCGCCGCCCACATCGGAGTGCCCGGAGGAAGTGGAGGTGGCGATGAACTTCAACATCCCGCAGAACTTCCGGCCACCCGCCCCCAGCCGGTCGGAGCGGGCAGACCGCAATGAGGACCTGCTGCTGCGGCTCTCGCAGACCACCGACGCGTCTCAGCGCGCCCGTCTGACGGACGAGGTGGTGCTGGTCAACATGGGCGTCGCCGACGCGGTGGTCTCGCGCTACCGCGGACGCGGGATCCCGGAGGAGGACCTGCAGCAGGTCGCCTACCTGGCACTGGTCCGGGCCGCACAGCACTACGACCAGTCCACCGGGAACAACTTCCTGACCTACTGCGTGCCGACCGTGCGCGGTGAGATCCGCCGGTACTTCCGCGACCAGGGCTGGATGGTGCGCCCACCACGGCGCATCCAGGAGCTCCAGCAGCGCGTGCGCGGGGCTCGGGAGGAGCTGACGTCCAGGCTGGGTCGCGCCCCCCGCGAGGACGAGATCGCCGAAATGGTCGGCGCCACTTCCGCGGAGGTCACCGAGGCAATGGCCGGCAACGGCTGCTTCACGCCGATGTCGCTGGACCGTCCGGCGGGCGACGACGGCTCGACCTCGATCGGGGACCTGATCGGCGACGAGAACGACGTCCGCGGGGCTGCGGAGGCCCGCCTCGTGCTCGGGCCCGTCGTACGTCGTCTGGGCGCGCGGGACAGGCGGATCCTGATGCTGCGCTTCTTCCGTGGCCTGACCCAGCAGGAGATCGCCGACGACATCGGGGTCACCCAGATGCAGGTCTCGAGGCTGCTCAGACGCATCTACGACGAGCTGCGTGACAGTCTCGCCGACGGCTTCGACGGCTTCGACGGCTTCGACAGCACCGACAACGTCATCGGCAAGGCCACCGACTGACGTTCCGGTTGCGAGGCATAGCGATCCCGGTCCGGGGTACTGGCTTCCCACATCTCCAGGTGGACGGGAAGGAGTAGGGACGTGGACCCCATCCCTGCGACGATCGTGGCGATCGAGCACCTCGACCGGCTGGGCCAGACCCGCGTGGAGGAGGCTCTGCGACGCATCGCGGACGAAGTCGAGTCCATCGTGCCGGTGTGCGTGGGGTTGAGCCTGTCGCTGGTCGAGGACGGGGTCACGCTGACCTCGGTCGCGGCCGGCCTGGACACACTGTCGCTCGACGTGCCGCAGGACCGCGACGGTGGGCCGTCCGTCGAGATGGCGGCCGAAGACGCCGACACCAACCCGCTCGACGAGGAACGTTGGTCCGTGTTCGCCCGGGCGAGCGCCGCGCGCGGAGTGCAGAGCAGCCTGTCGATGCCGCTGCTGAACAACGACGTCGTCGTGGGCGAGGTGACCCTCTACGCCTCGGCGCCGGGTGCGTTCCTGGGCAACGAGGACGCGATCGCCCAGGTGGTCGGAGCCTCGGCGGCAGCGTCGGTCCGAGATGCCGACCTCACCTTCAGCACCCGGTTGCTGGCCGCCGAGGCCCCGGAGCTGCTCGCCAACCAGACAGACATCGACCTGGCGGTCCGCTTCATCTCCTGCAGCCAGACGGTCGACACCGACACCGCCACGCAACGCCTTCGTGAGGCGGCGGCCCGCGCCGGAGTCTCCGAGGTCGAGATCGCCCACACGGTCATCCGGACCCATCTGCCGCAGGTCGAGTGAGCCCCGCGACGCGCGGGCGAGCGCTCAGCGTTTGAGCCGCTTGACCCTGCGACGCAGCTGCAGGATCCGCAGGGATCCCGCGACTCCGGTGATGGCGAGCCCGGCCACGACAGCGACCAGCAGCGCGACCGCGAGCGGTGCGTCGCCGCTCCAGCCGAGGAAGGTGACCTTCACCTTCTGGGTGTTCTGCACGATGAAGATGATCAGCAGGACCAGCAGCACCGCGAGCGCAGCAGCAGCGATCCAAGCGCCGCTGGTGCGCGAGCCGCGCAACGGGTTGTCGTGCGGGGGCTCGGGCCGGGGTGACGGGTCCGGCCCGTTCTCCGGGGTGGGTCCTTGCGGGCTGCTCGGCTCGGACGTTGCTCGTGGATCGCTGGTCATCAGACCTCCATGCGTAGGGATCGGTCTCTAGGTACCCGGTCGGGCGATCGGCAAGCCAGGGAACCGCTCACTCCCACTCGATGGTGCCAGGTGGCTTCGAGGTGATGTCGAGGGTGACCCGGTTGACCTCGTCGACCTCGTTGGTGATCCGGGTCGAGATGGACTCCAGGACGTCGTACGGCAGCCGCGCCCAGTCGGCCGTCATCGCGTCCTCCGAGGTCACCGGACGCAGTACGACGGGGTGGCCGTAGGTGCGACTGTCTCCCTGGACACCGACCGAGCGCACCTCGGCGAGGAGGACTACGGGGAACTGCCAGACGTCGCGGTCCAGACCCGAGCGGGTGAGCTCCTCGCGGGCGATCGAGTCGGCCTCGCGCAGCAGGTCGAGCCGCTCCCTGGTGACCTCGCCGATGATCCGGATGGCGAGCCCGGGGCCGGGGAACGGATGGCGCCAGACGATCTCAGGCGGCAGCCCGAGCTGTTCCCCGACCAGCCGGACCTCGTCCTTGAACAGGGTGCGCAGCGGCTCCACCAGCTCGAACTCGAGATCGTCGGGGAGGCCGCCCACGTTGTGGTGCGACTTGATGTTCGAGGTGCCGGCCCCGCCGCCGGACTCCACCACGTCGGGGTAGAGCGTGCCCTGCACCAGGAACGCGACCTTGGTGCCGTCGTCGCCGTCGTCGCCATCCGCGCCGGCGTACCTGGCCAGCACGTCGGCCTCGGCGGCCTCGAAGACCCGGATGAACTCCCGGCCGATGATCTTGCGCTTCTGCTCGGGGTCGCTGACCCCGGCGAGCGCGTCGAGGAACCGCTTCTCGGCGTCGACAACGTGCAGGTCGACACCCGTCGCGGCCACGAAGTCGCGCTCGACCTGCTCGGCCTCGCCCTTGCGCAGCAGGCCGTGGTCGACGAACACGCAGGTCAGCCGATCTCCGATCGCCTTCTGGACGACGGCCGCAGCCACCGCGGAGTCGACACCACCGGACAGCCCGCAGATCGCCCGGCCGTGCTCGCCGATCTGCTCGCGGATCTTCTCGACCTGCTCCTCGACGATGTTGAGCATCGTCCAGGTCGGGCGCGCGCCCGCGATGTCGTGCAGGAAGTGCTCCAGCACGGCCTGTCCGTGCTCGGAGTGCATCACCTCCGGGTGCCACTGCACCCCGGCCAGCCGACGCTCGACGTGCTCGAAGGCGGCCACGGTTGCGCGTGGTGAGCGGGCGTTGACGGTGAACCCGGCGGGAGCCGCGACCACCTCGTCACCGTGCGACATCCACGCCATCAGCTGCTCCGGTACGGCGGCCAGCAGGGTGCCGGGCTCGACCACGTCGACCTGGGTGCGGCCGTACTCGCGCTGGCCGGTGCGGGCCACGGTGCCCCCGAGCGCCTGGGCCATCGCCATGAAGCCGTAGCAGATGCCGAAGACCGGCACCGTGCCGTCGACCAGCCGGGGGTCCAGCGCCGGGGCACCCGGCTCGTAGACCGACGAGGGGCCGCCGGAGAGGATGACCGCCTTCGGACCGCGGGCCAGCATCTCCTCGACGGGCATCGTGTGCGGCACGATCTCGGAGTAGACCTTCGCCTCGCGCACCCGGCGGGCGATCAGCTGGGCGTACTGGGCGCCGAAGTCGACGACGAGGACCAGGTCATGGTCGGTCACGCGGTGCCTTTCGCAGGGGCCGAGCAGACCGCCACTGTATCCGGGCCCGCGCACAGACCAGGACCCGGCCGGGGAGGGAGGGTGGCCGGGCCCTGGCTGCGCAGACAGGAGGCCGAGCCTGGTGACAGGTGCGGGCCTCACACTCACAACGAGGCAGCCGGAACGGGGTTACGCGGGTGCCGGAACAGTTTCTGGTCGGTTCGGAGAGCCGGAACCGGGTCAGCCGACTCCCACGATCGGTAGCCGCAACGCGCCCGGTGCCGCTTCGGGTACGGCGGGCAACCGGGGGCTCACCGGAGGGATCCGCTGATAGCCCCCGCCCAGCTCCGGGCGCGGGTCGGGCTCTCCCTTGTTCGGCCAGAACGCCATCGCCCGCTCGGCCTGGGCGGTGATCGTCAGGGAGGGGTTCACCCCGAGGTTGGCGGTGATTGCCGACCCGTCGACCACGTGCAGTCCGGGATGGCCGTAGAGCCGCTGGTAGGGGTCGACCACGCCCCGCTCGGGAGTCTCACCGATCGTGCAGCCGCCGATGAAGTGCGCCGTCAGCGGCCGGTTGAACGGCTCACCGACCGACCCACCGGGCTTGCCGCCCACGATCTCGGCCATCTTGCGGACCGCCTGGTTGGCCACCGGGATCCAGGTCGGGTTCGGCACCCCGTGGCCCTGCCTCGAGGTCAGGTGGCGACGGCCGGTCAACCTGCCAAGGAACCGGCTCGGCCTGGTGAAGGTGGTGATCGAGTTGTCGACGGTCTGCATCACCAGCGCGATCACGGTGCGCTCGGACCAGTGCTTGACGTCGTACAGGTCCAACAGGCTGGCCTTCTCCTTCCACATCTCCCGCAACCACACCTTCCAGCGCGGATCCGGGCCGTCCCCGTCGGTGAGCACGGTCTGGATCAGCGACATCGCGTTGCTGCCGTGGCCGTAGCGCACCGGCTCGATGTGGGTGTGCTCGTCGGGATGGAAGGAGCTGGTGATCGCCACGCCCTCGGTGTAGTCGACCTTCCGGTCCGGGGCCATCGCACCGAGGATCGACTCGGAGTTGGTGCGGGAGAGCTCACCGAGCTTGTCGGAGATCGCGGGCAGGTCCCCCTGGTCGCGCAGCTTGAACAGCAGCCGCTGGGTGCCCAGGGCCGAGGCGGAGAAGATCACCTGCTGGGCAGTGAACTGCTTGTTGAGGGCACCCGGGCGCTTGGACTTGGTGAACTTGGCCGTGACCTCGTAGCCACGGTCCAGCGGCCGCACCCGGGTCACCGTGGTCATCGGATGCACCTTCGCGCCGTTGGCCTCGGCCAGGTGGAGGTAGTTCTTGGCCAGGGTGTTCTTGGCGTTGTGGCGACAACCGGTCATGCACTCACCGCAGTTGCGGCACGGGTTGCGGGCCGGGCCGGCGCCACCGAAGTACGGGTCCGGGACCGAGTCCGCGGGCTGCTGCCCGGGGCCGCCGAAGAAGACGCCCACGGGCGTGGGGTGGAACGTCTCGCCGACGCCCATGTCCTCGGCGACCTGCTTCATCACCGCGTCAGCCGGGGTGAAGTGCGGGTAGTCGTTGACGCCGAGCATTCGCTTCGCCTGGTCGTAGTACGGCGCCAGCTCCGCGCGCCAGTCGGTGATGTCACGCCACTGCGGGTCGTTGTAGAAGGGCTCGAGCGGCTCGTAGAGCGTGTTCGCGTAGACCAGCGAGCCGCCGCCGACGCCCGCACCGGACAGGATCAGGCAGTCCTTGAGGGCGTCGATCCGCTGGATGCCGTAGCAGCCGA
>JBBSVL010000091.1:0-8923 GCA_038233595.1 Propionibacteriales bacterium
CGAAGATCATCGCCTTCTGCCTGCCGAACCCCGGCAGCGCCTCGACCCGCTGCACCAGCTCGACTCCCGAACCGGCCCGTTGCCAGAGCCGCTCGGCGTGCCCGTCGTACTGGTCCACGACGATCCGGGCCACGCTCTGGATCCGGCCGGCCATCGACCCCGGGAACCGATGCACCGCCGGCGTCCTGGCACACATCTCGGCGAACGCCTCCGGATCGGCCTCGGCAATCGCCGCCGGGTCGAGGGTGCCGAACCGGTCGAGGATCTTGGCCGGCCCACGGAACGCGTGCTCCATCGGGTACTGCTGGTCCAGCAGCATCCCCAGCAGCAGCGCGAAGGGACTGTCGGAGAGCACCTGGTCGGCGGCGGGGTCACCGGTGATCGAGATCGTGGCCATGTCCGACATCCTGCCCGAAACCCGTTGCTGGGTGGGCGCTGCATCCTCGACCGACAGTTGAACAGTGACGCACCCGGAGGAACCGCTTGCCGGTGGCAACGTGTCGCCCGGCGTCGTCCCCTGCCGCTCCTGGACCGGCGTGGCCTACGCCAGGTGGGAGCCATCATCCGGCGGCTGCACGATCTCGGGGTCGTTCGCTCCCCCCGCCGAGCGCGTTGGGACGTGGCTGTTCCTCCGGACGAGGCGGTGCTGATCTGCCGCCACGAACTCGCTCCCTGGAACCTGGTGCTCGGCGCGGACCGGCTCGTTGCACTGGTCGACGGCTACGCGCTCACCGACGATGACCGCGAGCGCCTGGTTCGGCTGCTCCCTCGGCGGGTTCGTTCGATGTTCGACCTGCTGGTCTCGGGTCACCGCACCGGAGCCCAGCCGTGGCCCGGCTCTGCGACGAGGGCCACGCCGACCACTGGGACCGACGGCCGACCACGTGCAGGCGAGCTCGGACCGCTTCCGGGACGCCCTGCTGCCCCACCACTAGGCGAGACGGCTCTGTGGGGGTATCAGAAGCCGCCCTTGCGACGCAGCGGGCGCGGGCGTCCGTCCGGGTCGTGCATCAAGAGATAGGGCACGATGCCGACCGCCTGGGCGAACCGGCTGAGCTCGGGGGGCTGCATCCGGCGCAGCCGACCAGGGGGACGATCGCCCACCTGACCACCGGCGTACCAGTCGTCAAGACCACGAGCCGCCCGTTCGTACGCCGCGTACATGCCCGCAGCATCGACACAGTCACCCATCACGCCCTCCAGCGACGCCTCGTCCACCTCCCGATCGAGATGCTCGGCTGCCAGGGTGAGCCGCAGCCGCCGGGCGAGCTCGTTGTGGTCCTCGCTGCTCCGGTCCAGGATCGCCGCGGACAGCTCGGAGTCGTGCGTCCAGGACCTGCGGTTGAAGTTGTCCGAGCCGATGGTGACCCAGGTGTCATCGACGTTGCAGCTCTTCGCGTGCACGTAGATCGGCGTGCCGGAACGGTTCTCGATGCCGTAGACAGCCACCCGCCCCGGGGCCGCAGTCATCATCTCCACCATTGACCGGCGGCGACCGAGCAGCTGTGCTCGTCGGGAGACGGCTCCATCGAGGTCGGGGTGCAGCGGCACCACCGCGATCACGCGCAGCCCGGACTGACTGCGCAGAGCCTCGGTGAAGACGTTCCCGACGTGATGACCCCAGAGGTACTGGTCCTCGACGTACACCAGGG
The DNA here is from genome assembly GCA_038233595.1 of Propionibacteriales bacterium. Classification (GTDB taxonomy): domain Bacteria; phylum Actinomycetota; class Actinomycetes; order Propionibacteriales; family Nocardioidaceae; genus Marmoricola. Next base: position 1,653 of record JBBSVL010000091.1, read on the forward strand.
TCCTGGCCCGCTTGAGGGCCTTGGTGTAGCCGCGGGCAACACTGCGCTCGCCCCCGCGGGCGAACGGGTAGTCGCGCCCGTGACGCAGATTGGGGTAGGTGCGCAGCAGCTGGACGACGTGGGCGCCGTCCTCGACCGCGGGAGGCGGTGGCGTCTGAGGCGGCAGCGGGTCCGGGCGCACGTCCATGCTGAGCATCCGGTCCTGGAACTGGTACACCGGGTTGCGGCTGAGCCTGGTCGGGTCCTCCCAGCGCTCCCGGAAGACCGTCTCCACGTCGTGGACAGCGGGCCCGGTGATCGCGACCTGGATGTCGTGCCAGGGCGGGTGGTCGCCATACTCCTTGGCCATCTTGAGGGCCTGCCGGTCTCCGCGGTGCTCGGCGTCGTCGCGGCGCGAGTGGCACAGGTCGATGCCGCCGACGTACGCGATGTCGCGCGCGGCGTCGTCCCGGTGCCGGATCACCACGAACTTCTGGTGGTGCGAGCCTCCGGTGCGCACCCGCATGTCGAGCAGCGCTTCAGCACCACGGTCCTGAAGGTCCTTCCCCAGCCGACGGTTCTCACCGGCGGTGAAGCCGAGCTTCTCCCAGTGCGAGCGCCAGACCAGGCCGCGTACGTCGACCCCGCGCTCGTCGGCCCGTCCCAGGACCGCGGCGACCTCGCTCCCGGGCTCGCCGGTGAGCCGCTCGTCGGCATCTCCCTGCCAGTCGGCGAAGAAGACCAGGTCACCCGCACGCGTGGCCTCGAGGCGCTCGTAGAGCTCGGCGAAGTAGGTGGCGCCGTGGATCAGGGGCCGGACCGAGTTCCCCTCGGACCAGGCCTGCTGCCCGGGATGACCGGCGTCGAGCCGGGTCCGGGAGTTGCCGCGTTCGGCCTTGGTGAGCAGCCAGTCGATGGGTTCAATGGTCATCGACGCATCCTCGCACCCCCCCGGAACGTCATACGACCTGGTCGCGGGAGCAGGCAGTTCGTATGACGTTTGGTCAGACCGGGGTGAGCTCGAAGACCTTGATCTCCCGAGCAGTGCGCTGCTCGTAGAGGGCGAAGTTCGGCCAGGCCCTCAGCATGTGCTCCCAGGCGACCCGACGGTCCTCCCCGGTGACCGGGCGCGCAGTGGCCTCAGTCGTCCTCGCGCGGTAGCGGATCGTGCAGCGGCCGGCCGCCTCCAGGTTGACCACCCAGACCGGCTGCCTGGGCCCACCGAAGTAGGAGCCGGCGACCAGGAAGCTCCCGCCGTACGGCACACACAGCAAGGGGGTGCTGCGCGGGACCCCGGACTTGCGGCCCACCACGGTGAACATCAGGTTGGGCAGCCCGGCGATGTCGAGAAGGGTGACCCGACCGCGCGTGAGCCGCTGGATCAGCTTGTCGGCCCACACGATCTGGGGCAGCAGCTTCGGCAACCACGCCAGCGCGCCGACCCGGATGGCGAGCGGCGTGAGCAGACCCATGTCCGAAGGGTAGGGCTCGGTCAGGCCTTCACGGCGAGCACCGGGCAGGATGCGTCGAGCAGGATCCGCTGGGCGTTGCTGCCCAGGATCAGCTTGCCGACCGGGGAACGGCGGCGCAGACCGATGACGATCAGATCGGCGTCGACCTCCTCGGCGATGCTGATCAGGTCCTCGGCGGGCTCCAGGCCGCGCACGAAGTGCCTGACCTCGTGCTCGATGCCGGTGCCGGCGAGCTCGCGTCGTACCTGGTCGAGCTCCTCCTCGATCTTGATGCTCTCCGCCCCGCTCAGGTCGCGGCCGTTCCGGTTGGAGTTGACGACCACCAGCCGCGTGCCACGCAGCTTGGCCTCCTCCGTCGCCCGCCGCAGTGCGGCCTTGCCCTCCGGCTTGGGCACGTAGCCCACCACGATCGCTCCCACTGGCCGGACCCCTTCCTAGGTGTGGCCAGAAGGCTACTGCACCTGCTGTGGACGACCGTTCGTCCCACGGCGGGTCAACATGCAGGCTGAACGGATGGACGCACCGAAGGTCTCGCCAACGACGGCGACCCTGCTTCGCGACGAGGTACGACGCTTCGTCACCGAGTGCGGCACCCGCAGGGCGCTGCCGACGCTGGTGCACGTCGGGGTGCTCGCCGGCCACCGGATCGCCCTCCCGGTGGACACGTCGTACGACGCCGGGCTGCGCGCGGACCTTCTCACCCGGGCGCTGGACCGGTTCGACGACCCGACGCCGCTGATGGCCTGGCTGACCCGGGCCGGTTTCCCCTCCGTGCACGACGCCGACCTGGCGTGGCTGGCGGCGGCCGACCTGGGGTTCGGGCGCCACGGGGTGCATCAGGTGTCGTTCTTCACGGTGACCAGGCACGGTTGGCTCGACGTACGCACCGGGGATGCTCGCAGCTGGCAACGGGTGCGGCCGCTCCCGGCTGTGTCACCTGACTAGTGCCGCCTCAGTCCCAGGAGTGCACCGGCTCGTTGGCGTGCATCCGCTCCCGGTAGTCGAGCAGGGTCGCGGCCAGCGCCGGGTGCCGGGCGTCGCCGGCCTCCTCACGGGCCTGGACCCGGTCCACGAACCAGGACGCGCCGTTCTGCCCGGTCAGGCAGCGCTGCTCGATGAAGCCGAGCAGCCGGTCGGACTCCTCGGACCCGACGCCCCAGGACTCGAGGCCTGCCCGGGCCAGCGGCAGCAGCCGACGCAGCACCAACTCGACGGCCGGGACCTGCCCCACGCCGGGCCAGTAGACCTGCGCCTCGATGCCGAGCTGGGCAGCGGCATGGAAGTTGTCCTCGGCTGCGGAGAACGACATCTGGGACCACAGTGGTCGCTCGCTCGTGGCCAGGGCACGGACCAGCCCGAAGTAGAACGCCGCGTTGGCCATCGTGTCTGCCACCGACGGGCCGGCGGCGAGGACCCGGTTCTCGACGCGGAGATGTGCCAGCCCGTCCACGACGTCGTAGACGGGGCGGTTCCAGCGGTAGATCGTGCCGTTGTGCAGCCGGAGCTCAGAGAGGGCGGGCGTACCACCGGCTTCCAGCACAGCCAGCGGGTCCTCCTCGTCGGTGATCGGGAGCAGCGCGGAGAAGTAGCGGACGTTCTCCTCGAAGAGGTCGAAGATCGAGGTCACCCATCGCTCGCCGAACCAGACCCGAGGCCGCACCCCCTGCACCTTGAGCTCCTCGCTGCGGGTGTCGGTGGCCTGCTCGAAGAGCGGGACCCGGGTCTCGCGCCAGAGCTCCTTGCCCAGCAGGTACGGCGAGTTGGCGCCGAGCGCGAGCTGCACCCCCGCGATGGCCTGCGAGGCGTTCCAGTAGGCCGGGAACTCCTCGGGACTGACCTGCACGTGTAGCTGGGTGCTCGTGCACGCGGCCTCCGGCAGGATCGACTCCGAGCTGGTGACCAGCCGCTCGGTGCCCGCGATGTCAATGGACAGGTCCTCACCGCGCGCCGCCAGGATCTGGTCGCTGAGCAGCTTGTAGCGCGGGTTGGCGCTGAGTGAGGAGGGCTGCATGTGCCCCTCCTCGAGCGTGGGCAGGATGCCGATCATCACCATGTGGGCGCCGGACCCCGCGGCCTTGGCCTCGGCCCTGTTCAAGCTGGCCCGCAGGCTCTCCTCGAAGGCGGTCAGGCCACCCTCGCGGAGCCTGCGCGGAGCCGCGTTGATCTCGACGTTGAACTGACCGAGCTCGGTCTGGAAGTCCGGGTCGGCGATCGCTTCGAGCACCTCGGCGTTCTTCAGCGCGGGCTCGGCCGACTCGTCGATCAGGTTCAGCTCGATCTCCAGCCCGGTCATCGGGTCGGCCGCGTCGAACCGGGCCTCGCGCAGCATCCGGGCGAACACGTCGAGGTTGCGACGTACCTTCTCGCGGTGCCGGGTGCGGTCGGCTCGGGAGAACTCCTGCTGCTCCACCTCTTCGCCCATGCAGTGAGCCTATGCGCAGACAGTCGCTCACGAGGCCTGCTCCAGACCACGCAGCAGCGGGATCCGGGACACCTCGAGCGGCGTCCACGTCGACGGCGGCACGGCGCCCTGCAGCAGCCCGGCCAGATGCTGGGCGAGCGAATGGTCCGGATCGACCTGCTGGCACCGTTCGACTGCACACCACGCGAGTGCCCCGTCCCCGTCCAGCCAGGCCGCGAGACCTAGCAGTGCAGCGGCCCCGGGCACCAGGTCGACGGGGGCACGACGCAGCAGGTCTCGCCAGAGCCCCACGTGCTCGTGCGCGCTCGCGCGAGTCATCAGCGAGCAGGCCACGTCACGCATCGGGGCGAGCTGGGCCAGGACCAGGGCTCGGCCGGCGTCGACAACCGGCAGCGGCACACCCGACCGCGTGGCCTCGACCAGTCGTTGACGGAACCAAGCCGCGTTCGCCCGGGCCCGGGCCCATGCCCGTGGCTTGCCCTCCTGCAGCAGCGCGTCGGCCGCAGCATCCGCGGCAGCCACGACCTGGTTGACCTCATCGGGGTCGTTCCCGACGAGGGAGGCCACCAGCTCCGCCCGGTCCCGGAACGCCGCATGGCCGTGCAGGACGCTCTCGGCCGTGAACGGGTGGCTGCTGATGTCATAGGGGTGCGCGTCCGGGTCCTCGTCGAGTGCCGACCACCAGCACCGTCCGTCTGCCCGGATCGCGTCGATCACCGAGGCCCCGGACATGCACAACGCGGGCACCAGCACCTCGCACATCCGGCGGGTGCGGTCCAAGTCGGTGCTGAAGACCAGCACCGCGGTGACCTCGACCACGTTGTTGCGCACCGCCTCGCACAGCAGCTCCGCGGTCGCTTCCCGGTCCGGGTCGCTGCCGGGCAGGTCGACGCGGGCATGGAAGGAGCCGGCCGGCGCCCCGAACGTCAACAGCACCACCGACTCCTCGGGATGGAAACCCAGGAGATAGGGAACGACGGCGATGAGGTCCTCAGGCCCCCGGGCGACATAGCTGCGTGGTGTCATCACTCAACGGTCCACGAGAACGGGACCGGACGCGACATGAGCTGACAGGCGGTGGATAAGCGGTTCGCCGGATTGCGCTGGGGACGGCAAACGGTCGGCGGCCATGCCTCCGCGTCGCGTCGCCGGAGCGTGGAAGCATGAGCACGTGAGGAACGAGGCGACGATCCTGCATGTCGACCTCGACGCGTTCTTCGCCTCCGTCGAGCAGCGCGACAAGCCCTCCCTGCGCGGCAAACCGGTCGTCGTGGGAGGTGTCGGTGGCCGCGGCGTGGTGGCGACCGCGTCGTACGAGGCTCGCGTCTTCGGCGTGCACTCGGCGATGCCGACCCGCGAGGCCCGGCGACGCTGCCCCAACGCGGCGTTCCTGACCGGGCGCTTCCATGCCTACCAGGCAGCCAGCGCGGCCGTGATGGAGCTGCTGCGCTCGGTCAGCCCGCTGGTGGAGCCGCTGTCCATGGATGAGGCCTTCGTCGACCTTGCGGTCGCCGACCTCGACAGAACTGACCTCGACAGCAGCCTTCGCGACGGCACAGATCCCGACTTGGCGGACCTCGCCACGGTCACGGCGCTCGGGCGGCTCCTCAAGGAACAGGTCGCCGAGGTCACCGGCGGGCTCACCGGCTCGGTCGGCATCGCCAGCTCCAAGCTCCTGGCCAAGATCGCCAGCGACCTGGACAAGCCCGACGGCCTGGTGGTGGTGCCCCCGGGCACCGAGCTGGACCTGCTACGCCCGATGCAGGTGACCGTGATCCCAGGTGTCGGCCCGGCGACGACCGAACGGCTGCGCAGGATCGGGGTGCACACCATCGAGGACCTGCTCGGCATCAGCCAGGACGAGCTGGTCCGGGTCGTCGGCCAGGCCCACGGCCGCGGGCTCTACCGGCTGGCCCGTGCCGACGACGACCGCCCGGTCGTCTCCGAGCGGGAGGTCAAGTCGGTCAGTGTCGAGGACACCTACGAGACCGACCACGTCGACAAGCGGTTGCTCGAAGCGCTGGTCGAACGGCAGTCCGGGAAGGTGTCCGAGCGGCTGCGCAAGGCGCGACTCTCGGGTCGCACCATCACGGTCAAGATCCGGCTGCACGACTTCTCCACCCATACCCGGTCGGCGACGCTTCCGTCCCCGACCGACGACCCGCGGGTGATCGCCCGGCTCTCGCGCACCCTGCTCGGCGAGGTGGACACGTCCGGCGGCGTCCGGCTGCTCGGGGTGGGCGTCTCCGGGCTGGCCGACTGGATCCAGGAGGACCTGTTCGCCGACGAGGACGAAGCAACGGCCTCCCCGGAGGTGACGACGCCCGGGTCTGCTGGTCTGTCAGGGCCCCGCACGTCGTGGGCACCCGGCATGGACGTCGTGCACGCCGAGCACGGGCAGGGCTGGGTGTGGGGGTCGGGCAAGGATGTGGTGACGGTCAGGTTCGAGACCGCGCTGACCGGTCCCGGCCGGGTTGCCTCGTTCTCCATCAACGACCCGCTGCTGACCTCGCTGCACCAGCCCCGAAGCTGACCCGACCCGGTCAGCGCACCACGCGCAGCCGCACCCGCTCCCCCGGTCGCAGCTGGGCGCAGACCGCCAGGTCCTGCTCGACGACCACACCCACGACCGGGTAGCCACCGGTCACCGGGTGGTCGGCCAGGAACACCACCGGCTGTCCGTTCGGCGGCACCTGGACCGCGCCCAGCACCACTCCCTCGCTGGGCAGCTCGTCGTCGCGCGAGCGCACCAGCGGTTCGCCCTCGAACCGGAGGCCGATCCGGTTGGACTCTCCGCTCACGTCGTACGACGAACCGTCCAGTGCGGCCACCGACGCGGCGGTGAACCAGTCGTCACGCGGCCCGAGCCGGACCCGGAGCACCGGATCGGCGAACGAGACGGGGATGGCCTCCCCCTCCCCGGGGCGCCCCGGCGAGGCACCGACCGGCAGCACGTCTCCGACAGCCAGCACCGACGGTCCGAGCCCGGAGAGCAGGTCGGTCGACCGCGACCCGAGCACCTCGGTGACCTCGATGCCGCCCGCGAACCCGACGTACGCCCGCAGGCCGGCCTCAACCGGGCCCACCTCGACCCGGGCACCCGCAGGCACGCTGACCGCGCCTCCCCAGGCAACGGGTCGCCCTTCCACCCGCAGCGTGGCCACAGCGCCGGTCATCGCGACTGTGGCCGCCTGACCGGTCCGCACGACGAGCCCGCCGAGCAGGCACTCAAGGGTTGCCGCCGACTCGGCGTTGCCGACCAGCCGGTTGGCCAGCCGGTGTGCAGGCTCGTCGAGGGCACCGGAGCGCGGCACGCCGAGGTGCGCGTAGCCGGGCCGACCGAGATCCTGCACGAGGGTCTGCGGCCCCGCTGCGAGCACCTCAACCGTCCGCATCGA
>JBBSVL010000092.1:0-8885 GCA_038233595.1 Propionibacteriales bacterium
AGCTCGAGTCCGACTCGGTGCGCGAGGCCAAGGCCGCGGCCGCAGCTGCCCAGGAGGACGCCGACCGGACCGCCAAGGAGTCGGGAAAGGCCGGCAAACGGGCGCGCAAGAAGGCCAAGAAGTAGCGGGTCCGGGACGAACCAGGGCCGCGCTCCTCGATCGAGGAGCGGGGCCCTTGGGCTCAGCGGATCAGGCGCAGTCGCGGCAGATCATCTTCTTGGTGTCCGCCAGCTGGCTGCGGTGGTGCACCAGGAAGCAGCTCATGCAGGTGAACTCGTCGTCCTGGCGAGGCTTGACCTCGACTGCCAGCTCCTCGTGGGAGAGGTCGGCACCGGGGAGCTCGAAGGACTCTGCGGCCTCCGCCTCGTCCTCGTCGACCTTCCCGGAGTTCTTGTCGTGCCGCCGGGCTTTGAGCTCCTCGATGCTCTCTTCGCTCTGCTCCTCGTCCGTCTTGCGTGGTGCGTCGTAGTCGGTTGCCATTGCTTGTCTCCTGCCCGCGGTGCTCCTTGCGCCTCATGCTCGGCGCCGTTCACGTCGTCGGCGGCAGAGTGTGCAGGAAAAGCTCCGCAATTGCACGGCCCTGTCCACGGGTGTCGCCGGACTGCTGCAACACACGTGTGGGCTCAGGTGTTCCCGACGAACCCACACTCGTGCACCAGCTCCAGAAACTCCTCGAAACCACCCTCTGGGGTGCACACCACCAGAGGGTTTCCCGACGGGCTCACCAGCAGCGCGAACCGGGCTCCAGCCTCGGTGGCAACCAGCGATCCGGCTGCGTGGTCCCAGGGGTGGGCGGCCTCCTCGACGTACCCGTCGGCCAGGCCGCCGGCGACCGCGCAGAGGTCCAAGGCGCAGGATCCGCGGCGCCGGATGTCCCGGACCCGCGGCAGCATCGCGGCCACGTAGCCGGCCTGTCTCCGACGCACCTGCTCGACGTAGTTGAACCCGGTGAGGATCAGCCGCTGCCCCATCTCGACCACCTCGCGCACCTGGAGGGGCACGCCGTCCCGGGTGGACCCGCCCCCCAGCGTCGCCGCATGGACGACACCGGTTGCCGGGGCGTGCACCACTCCGGCCACCGACCTGCCAGCGACCTCGGCGCCGATGGAGACGGCGTACTCCGGGGCCCCGTAGAGGTAGTTGACGGTGCCGTCGATCGGGTCGACGACCCAACGAACCCCACTGCTGCCCGTGACGTCGCCCCCCTCCTCACCGAGGAACCCGTCGTCCGGTCGCGCGCCGAGCAGCCGGGACCGGATCAGCTGCTGGGCGGCCTCGTCGGCTCGGGTGACCACGTCGATCGGGGAGGTCTTGGTGGCCGAGACCCGAACGCCCTCGGCGCGCATCGCGACCACCAGTGCCGCGGCTTCGGCCGCCACGTCGAGCGCGAGGGTGAGCAGGTCGTCGTAGTCCCCCATCAGTCCTGTCCGCCCAGCGCTGCCGTGGCGGACCGCGGGTTGGCGCAGCAACCCGCGGCGCAGACGTCAAGGCTCGGCGGCAGCATCCCGACGCAGGCGGGCTGCGGCTCGTCACCGCGTTCCGCCGCGGCGCGCTCGAGCACCAGGTCGCGCACCATCGCCACGAAGCGCGGGTCGATCCCGGCGGTGGCGGCGCGGACGCAGGGCAGCCCGACCCGGTCAGCGGTCTGCATCGCCTCCGTGTCGAGGTCGTAGATGACCTCCATGTGGTCCGAGACGAAGCCGATCGGCACGAGCACAGCTCCGGCGACGTGTTGGCGGGCGAGCTCCTCGAGGTGGTCGTTGACGTCGGGCTCGAGCCAGGGCGACCCGGGCGGACCGGACCGGGAGCAGAACACCAGGTCGCTGGGGTGCCGGCTGCCGGTCTCGCTGCGGACGCGCTCGACGATCTCGGCGGCCACGCTGCGGTGCTGGGCCACGTAGGCCCCGCCTGCCGGACCGCTGGCGTCGTTCATCGACGTCGGGATCGAGTGCGTAACGAAGACCAGGTGCGCATCATGGCGTACGGCGGCGGGCAGCCGGGCCAGCCCGGCAAGGGTCGCGTCGACCATCGGCTCCACGAAGCCGGGATGGTTGAAGTAGGCCCGGGTCCGGTCCAGCCGGGGTGCGTCGGGCACCTGCGCGACAGCCTCGGCAAGGTCCTCGCGGTACTGCCGGCACCCGGAGTACGACGAGTAGGCCGACGTCACCAGGCACAGCGCCCGGCGCACCCCGTCGGCCTTCATCTCGCGGACGGCGTCGACCAGGTAGGGCCCCCAGTTGCGGTTGCCCCAGTAGACCGGCAGCTCCACCCCGTTCGCCGCCAGGTCTTCCCGGATCGCGGTCAGCAGGGCGCGGTTCTGGTCGTTGATCGGGCTGCGACCACCCAAGCGGAAGTAGTGCTGACCCACCTCGAGCAGCCGCTCCTCCGGGATGTCGCGTCCCTTGGTCACATTGCGCAGGAAGGGGACCACGTCGTCGGGCTGCTCGGGCCCACCGAAGGACACCAGCAGCACGGCGTCGTACGGCGCGGCGTCGGACGTGCCGACCGGCTCGGAGCTGAACGGGAAGGAGGACACGGTCCTCATCCTAGAATCGCGGCGATGCTGAACTCCTACCGCCGTGTCCTCGGCCGCCCCGGGGCCCTGCTGTTCTCGGCGACGGGACTGGTGGCGCGGATGCCGATCGCGATGATGACCCTCGCGATCGTGCTGCTGGTGACGGCCGAGAGCCGCTCCTACACACTGGCGGGCCAGGTGTCCGCGTCGTACGTCGTGGCCAACGCGCTGGCCGCCATCCCCCAGGGCCGACTGCTCGACCGGCTCGGTCAGTCGCGTGTGCTGCCGGTGGGCGGTCTGGTGTTCGCCCTCGGCGCCGGCCTGCTCGGCTACGGCATCGTGCACGACTGGGCGGCTCCGTGGCCGCACCTCGCTGCCGCCCTGACCGGCAGCGCCCTGCCCCAGATCGGGTCGAGCGTCCGGGCCCGCTGGACCGAGCTGCTGACCGACAACGCCGAACGCCAGACGGCCTTCGCCGTCGAGGCCGTGGCCGACGAGGCGGTGTTCATGACCGGGCCCACGCTGGTCACCTTCCTGGCGACCCTATGGACCCCTGTCGCCGGGCTGGCCGCCGCCGTGCTGCTCGGCACGCTCGGCACGTTCGGGCTCGCCGTGCAGCGTGGCACCGAGCCGGAGGCGCACCCGCGCTCGGCCGACCCGTCCCTGCGCACCACGATGCCGTGGCTCCAGCTGGTTCCGCTGACCCTCGCTGGAGCCGCTCTCGGCTCGCTCTTCGGCGCGACCGAGCTCGCCACCGTCGCGTTCGCCCAGGACCATGGGCACAAGGCAGTCTCGGGTGTGCTGCTGGCGCTCTGGGCTCTCGGCAGCCTGGTGTCCGGCTTGCTCACCGGAATGGTCAACTGGCGGATCACGTCCGTGCAACGGATTCGTCGTGGCACACTCACGCTGACCCTGGCCATGGTGCTGACACCGTTCGTGCCCGGCCTGTGGTCGATGGGCGCGCTGCTGGTCGTCGCCGGGTTCGCGATCTCACCGACCTTGATCGCGCTGGTCTCACGGATCGAGGAGGTCGCGCCCCGGTCCCGGCTCAGTGAGTCGCTGGGCCTGTTCCAGACCGGTATCGCCGCGGGAATCGCTCCTGGAGCGGCAGTGGCGGGCTACGTCATCGACCGCCACGGCGGCTCCCCGGCGTACTGGGTGGCGATCGGCAGTGGTGCGGTCGCCGTCCTGGCCACCCTCCTCACCAGGAACCGCCCTCGAGGCGCCGGGAGGCTCATCCCCGACAGACGCATCGGCCGCGAGTGAGTGAGGGCCCGACAGGAGGAGGCTCGGAGGCACTGATCACGGGTTGAAGGGGGTGGTCTCGCCAATCGCTCTGCCGTAGCTGACGGCTTCGAGCAGCGCAGGAGGAACGGACGCGCCGAACTGCGGGTCGGGGTGCAGGCCGAGGGCGTCGTTCATCGTCGACCATGCCATCCGGAGGGCGACGAACGCCGTAATGGCAACGATCTTCGCGTCGGTGTAGCCCACTCGTCGCAGCGGCTCGAGGCACTCCGCGCTGGTCCCATTCGGGTCGCGGACGATTTTGCGGGCCCAGACCGCGAGCGCCTGCTCGTCCTCGGTCCATCCGCTGTCATCGCCGCCGATCAGCCCGGCGGCGAGGTCGGGGGTGGTCCGGCGGGCCAACCGCTCTCCCCAGGCCAGGGAGCAATAGGAGTCGCCGAGCGTCGAGGCCATGGCCGCGATCAGAACCCCCCGCTGACGGACGCTCAGCGAGGCTGCTTGGTGCGCTTGAGTCTGCAGGTCGAACAGGCCGTCGAAGAGGCCCGGTTGGTGGGCGAACATCCGGGTGCTGTTCATGACGAAGCCGTTGTCATCCATGTCCTCCGCGTACAGCCGCTCCACGTCGGGCGTCGAGGCCGGTTCCGCGACGAACCCGGCCCGGCTCGGCTCTGCGGGGGGGTCAGGAAGGCGGGAGGGTGCGGGCTTGCGAGCGAGGTAGCCGACGACCTTGATCTCGGCGCGCAGCGGGAGCCCGTCGCGCACGCGTTCCCTCCCCACGTCCGTCGCGTGCTGCAGGAACGCCTCCTCGCCGACCGCTTGGATCGCCTCGTACGCCGGCCCGCTGGACGCGAGGGCACGGGCGTAGGTCTCCGGGTCGGCAAACTCCCAGGCGAACGGGATCTCCATGCGACGTAGGTCGGTGAAGCCGAACCTGGTCAACAGGTCCTCCCCGGCGCCGGGCCGGCCGAGGCTGACCATCGCGGCCTGGTTGGCCACCTTGGGTTCGCTGGCCAACCGGAACGGGGAGAGCGCCCAGGCGCCGGGGGAGGCCTTGAGGTGTCCCCAGACCGTGATCCCGACTCGGCCGCCGGGGGCCAGCACCCGGAACACCTCCGCCAACGCCTGCGGCGTCGTCCCCCAGATGCCGCGGAAGCTGGTCACCACGTCGAAGTTGGCGTCTTCCCACGGCATGGCACACATGTCCCCGACACGTAGGTCCGCGCCGGGCGACCGATCCCTCGCGACCGCCAGCAGACGAGCCGAGGCGTCGATGCCGGCGCACACTGCTCCGCGCAGCGCTGCCAGCTCCACCGCGAGGCCGGCGCCGCAGGCGACGTCGAGCAGCCGGTCCCCGGTGTCCACGGCGAGCTCGTGATGGAGGGCGAGGTACTCCCGGCAGTTGCCGGGCTCGCTCAGGCTCGCGAATGTCGCGGCCTGCCGTCCCCAGCCCTCGTCGACCTGCCGCCAGGCGTCCTCGTTGGCATTCGTGGTGGTCATCGGATCGCTCCTTCGTTGGTGCCAGGTGGAGATCCGAGACCCGCGACCAGGTCCGTGAGGACCGGGTTGTCGATGGCGCCCGCAGCCTGCCGGGCGGCTGTGGCTGCGCCCTCCCGGCCCAGCCGGGCGCTGTGCACATGGGCGCGTACGACGAGCTCCTGCATCCCCGATCGCGCGGCTAGGTCGGTCAGCTCATCCACCCACGCCGGGGCACGGGGTGAACCCGAGTCGATCGCCACCTGACAGGTGGCGTCGAGCACGTAGGCGTGGACCCACTGGTACGGGTCCGGCCACCGCAGGCACCGAGCCTCCACGTTCGCCAGCCAGTCCAGCGCACCGACCGGGTCACCCGCGTCGGCGTCGAGCATCCCGTAACCGCGCGCGGCAATGCCCTCCCAGCAGGGGTCAGACACCTGACAGGAGAGCGCGAACGCGTGACCGTAGCGGTCGCGGGCGTCGTCGAGGCGACCGTCCAGCCGGTCGACCTCGGCCCTGAAGCACTCCGGCCAGGGCGCGAAGACCATCCACTTCTCGGCACGCACGACGTCGAGCACCCTGTCCAGGACCGTCCTGGCCAGTCCGGTGTCGCCGCGCAGCACATGCACGCGACCGACGTGGCTCAGCCCCCAGGCGGACTGCCGCGGCGAGCCACCGCGCTCGGCCCATTCCGCTGACCGTTGCAGGCTCTCCAGGGCCGCGCCGTACTGCCCCATGTCGGAAAGGTTCATGCCTCGGATCGCGAGCACCGCGGACCGTTCGACGTCGTCCTCGGCGAGTCGCTCGGCCCGGATCAGCCATTCCTCGGCGCGCTGGCGACGACCGGCCTGCAGGTCCACGAAGCCGAGCTCGCGGCTCACGCGACCGGCGGCGGCCTGCTCCCCAGTGGCCTCGGCGGCGGCGAGAGCCTCGTGAAGCACCGCGGCTCCCTCCTCGTCACGGCCACGCACAGCATGGACGAGGGCGCTCCCCAGGGCGATCCGGGCACGTAGCCGGAGGTCGTCGTCCGGCACCCCGTCCGCCTCTGCCACCGCCCGCCGCAGGCACTGCAGCCCGGCGTCGACAGCCCCTGCGTCGATCGCCGCCTGCCCGGCCTCGAGCTGTGCGGCAGCCGACGCCCGCCCACGCGCCGGGCTGACGGCCGCGGACCCCGGGGCCCCGTCCGCGGCCGCCCGGAGCTGGGCAGTGGGGGCGGCGCCGAGCTCGCGGCGGAACAGCTCCTCGCACCGGCTGGCCTGCGCCAACGCATCGGCACGAGACCCATCCGCGGTCAGGCAGCGCACCAGCAGGACCTGGTTGGTCTCGTCGAACGGGTTCTGCTCGACCAACCGGGCGGCGGTCGTCACTGCTTCTGGGAAGCGGCCCGCACCCAACCGACGCAGGGCAGTCTCGCGAAGCAGTGCCTCCGCCTCGGAAACCAGACGGCGACGCTCCACGGACAGCCAGGTCTCGAACGCGGGACAACCCTCGAACGACATTCCCTCGAGCAGCTCCCCGGCCGCGGCCAGGTCCGGATCACCGAGCGGGCCGGATCCGCTGAGCGCTACATCGGTGCACACGCCGTCCGCGAGGACCAGACGAACCGGGTCGCCGCCGAGACTCCCCATCCCGGCGAGCGAGCGGCGCAGGTCCGCGAGGCTCCAGCGCAGGGCTCCCAGCGGGTCGTCGGCATCGGGAAACAGCAGCACGGCCAACCGTTGTCGCGACGGGGGCCGCTCGGCCAGGAGCAGGTACGCCAGCAGCCCCCAGGACTTGCGCCCCCGGGGCAGAGGCGTCGGCGCGCCCTCGGTGTCGAACCGGGGGGCACCAAGCAACCTGACCAGCGCCGTCATTGCCCGACGATATCCGTCAACCGACCGGGACGCCGGCGGCCAGCGCCTTCACGTCGGCCGTCGTGAGCGGGTTCCCCCCGATGCCCCACTCGCCACTGGCCACCTCCTCGACGACGACCCAGGTGACGGGACGCATGTTCTCGCCCTCGATCTCGACCATCGCATCGGTCAGTCGCGTGATGATCTCCCGCTTCTGGCCGGCGTCGAACACTCCCTCGACCAGCTTCACGTTGATCAACGGCATGGCAGTCTCCTCACTCGTAGGTGGTGGCTCGTGCGAGCCGTGTGCCCACCCTGCGCGAGGAGCGTGTGAGGGAACGTGTGAGCATCAGCCTGTCTCCCGCACGCACCCCCGAAGCTCCGTGGGAGAGGCCCCACCGCGTCCCGCGGGCCTGCTCAACCAGCCGACCTGTCACTATCCTTCGCCCATGACCAGCGCGAGCAACTGGACCAACTGGAGTGGCACAGCCACCGCCGAGCCGTCCCGGATCCTCACCCCACGCACACCGGCCGAGGTCACCGACGCGGTCGTCGCCGCACGGGAGAGCGGGACGACGGTGAAGATGGTCGGCGCCGGCCACTCGTTCACCGCGATCGCCGCCCCCGAAGGCGTGATGCTCCGCCCCGATGCGCTGACCGGGATCGTCTGTGTGGACCGCGAGGCGATGACCGTGACCGCACTGGCCGGCACTCGCCTGCACGTGCTGAACACCGCCCTGGAGGGGCTCGGGCTCTCCCTGCACAACATGGGCGACATCGCCGAACAGACTTTGGCGGGTGCGACCTCGACGGGCACTCATGGCACCGGTGGCCAGGTCGCGTCGCTGTCCGCCCAGATCACGGGTCTGGAGCTGGTCACCGGTGACGGTTCACTGGTGCGGGCCACGGAGCAGGAGAACCCCGACGTGCTGGCCGTCGCCCGGCTCGGTCTGGGTGCCCTCGGTGTCCTCACCACCATCACGTTCCGGGTAGAGCCGCTGTTCACCGTCGAGGCGCACGAGGGGCCGATGAGCTGGGCCGACACCCTCGACCGCTTCGACGCGCTGGTGGCGGACAACCACTACTTCGAGGCGTACTGGTTCCCGCACACCGACCGCATGTCGGTCAAGCGCAACAACCGCACCCTCGACCCGGCCGAGCCGTTGTCGCGCTGGCGGGCGTGGCTGGACGATGAGTTCCTCGCCAACATCGCATTCGGCTGGGTCAACGCGCTCGGCAACGCACGACCGGGTCTGGTGCCGGCCCTGGCCGATGTCTCCGGCCGGGCGTTGTCCGAGTGCACCTACAGCGACGCCGCCCACAAGGTGTTCACCTCACCGCGCCGCGTCGTGTTCAAGGAGATGGAGTACGCCGTGCCACGCGAGGTCGGCCTCGAGGCCCTGCGCGAGGTGCGAAGGCTGGTCGACAGTCGGGACTGGAAGATCAGCTTCCCCGTCGAGGTCCGGGTAGCCCCGGCGGACGACCTCCCGCTGTCGACCGCCTCGGCCCGCGAGTCGACGTACCTCGCGTTCCATGTCAACCAGCGCACGGACCACAGGACGTACTTCACCGAGGTGGAGCGGCTGCTCCGGACCTACGACGGGCGACCGCACTGGGGCAAGCTGCACACCCGTACCTCCGAAGACCTCGCCCCGGTGTACCCACGCTGGGCGGAGTTCCAGGCGCTGCGCGACCGGCTCGACCCCGACCGGGTCTTCGACAACACCTACCTGCGCCGGGTCCTGGGCTGAGTGGGGTGATCAGACGCTGGCGGGACCGGTGACCATGCCCATCAACGCCGCCGGTACGGGACCGAGCCC
>JBBSVL010000093.1:0-8868 GCA_038233595.1 Propionibacteriales bacterium
CCCCGGTGAGGCGTTCCACCATCCCTCGCTGGTCGCCGACTGGGGGCTGGCGCACTTCGCCTCCGAGCAGCGGATCACTCGCCAGGTCCTGGCCCGGCTGGCTGCCGGCGACGAGCGGTGACCTGGGGCACGATCCGGGCAGACTGCCGGTCGATCGGGCACAATCACCACATGTCCGCAGCAGCACACCTCAGCGTCGTACCACCCGTGCCCGACGGAGATCTCGCGGCTCTCGCGCTGCGCCGCTACCCGGTCACCGCCACCGACGGCACCGTGCTGGAGGCCTGGACCAACGACGTCGCCGGCCCGACCGTGCTGCTGTGCAACGGGCTGGGCACCAACCCCTACACCTGGCCGGCGCTGCTCGACCCGGCCTGTGGGGTGCGGGTGATCTCCTGGAACCACCGTGGTGTTGCGGGCTCGGCCCGGCCCAGCGACCCCGACCGGATCGGGGTGGCGGTCGACGTCGAGGACGCGCTCGCCGTGCTCGACGACGCCGGAGTCGAGGCCTGTGCGGTGCTGGGCTGGTCGATCGGGGTGAACGCGATGTTCGAGCTGGCGGTCAGCCACCCCGAGCGGGTGACCGGGCTCGTCGCCGTCGCCGGTGTCCCGGGCGACACGTTCGGCTCGATGGGCGCACCGATGCTCATCCCTCGCCTCTTCCGCAAGCCGATCGCCCTGGCCATCACCCGCACGCTCGAGCTCACCGGCAAGCCGCTCAGCGCGATCACCTCCCGGTTGCCGATCGGGCAGGTCTCCGCCCAGGTGCTCACCCACAGCGGGTTCATGCTGCCCGTGGCAGACCTCGACCTGACCCGGCTGGCAGTCAAGGAGTTCCTGACCACGCCGATCGACTGGTACATGCACCTCGCCCGCGCCTCCTCGCTGCACCCCCGGGTCTCGCTGCGCGGCGTCAGCGTGCCGACCTCGTTCGTGGCCGGGACCTACGACATCCTCGCCTCCTCGCACGACATGTCTACGGCGACCGAGCGGATCCCCCTCGCCACCTACACCGAGCTCGCCGGGACCCACTTCCTGCAGATGGAGAAGCCGGCCGAGGTGCACGCGCTGCTGCTCGAGCTGCTCGACCGGGTCGGAGCCGGCCGATCCCGGTGAAGACTGCGGTGGGTCTGGCCGTCGCCGGGTGTCTGCTGGCTGGTTGTGGCGGAAGCCGACCGGCCGGCGGCCCGTTCACGACCGGCACGCACGGCCCGACGGCAACCGTCGCCTCTCCGTCCTCGGGGTCCGGTCGGAGCGACGCACCTCGCGTGATCGGCACCGTCGCCTCGAAGCTGGCCGTGCCGTGGGGCATCGCGTTCCTGCCGGACCACACGGCCCTGGTCACCGAGCGCGACTCGGGGCGGGTCCTGCACATCACCGGTCCAGTCCGCAAGGGCGGCCGGGTCACCGAGGTCGGTCGTGTCGAGGGAACCAGCGTGCACGGGGGCGAGGCCGGGCTGCTGGGCATCGCCGTCTCCCCGTCGTACGCACGGAACAATGCGGTGTTCGCCTACGTCTCGACCAACACCGACAACCGCGTCGTCGCGATGACCTTCGACGGTACGACGCTGAGCGCACCGAAGCCGATCCTGACCGGGATCCCGAACGGCTTCATCCACGACGGCGGCCGGCTCGCCTTCGGCCCCGACGGCTACCTGTACGTCTCCACCGGCGAGACGGGCCAGGAGGAGCTCGCCCAGGACCCGAAGTCGCTGGGCGGCAAGATCCTGCGGATCACCGAGCAGGGCAAGCCCGCCCCCGGCAACCCTGACCCGGCGTCGCCGGTGTGGACCCTGGGACACCGCAACGTGCAGGGCCTGGCGTTCGACGACCACGACCACCTGTGGGCCTCGGAGTTCGGCGCCAGCACCTGGGACGAGCTGAACCTGATCCAGAAGGGCACCAACTACGGCTGGCCCGCGGTCGAGGGCAGCGGTGACCAGGAGCGGTTCCGCAACCCCCAGGTGGTGTGGCGCACCGACGACGCCTCACCCTCGGGGCTCGCCTTCCTGGACGGACACCTCTACCTCGGTGCGCTCCAGGGCACCCGGCTGTGGCGCGTCGACGTGCACGGCGCGAAGGCGACGAATCCGACCGACTTCTTCGTCGGGAGGTACGGCCGGCTGCGCACCGTCGTCGCCGCCCCCGACGGCAACCTGTGGGTCACGACGTCCAACCGTGACGGCCGCGGTCGCCCCGCACCGCAGGACGACCGGATCCTGCTGGTCCGCCCGTAGCCGGATAGTCCGGTTCAAAACGCATGCCAAAACCGGCATGAGGGATGCTTCCTGAACCGGACTATCGCATCAGGACAGCTTCTCCAGGATCAGCTCGCGGACCCGGCCGGCGTCGACCTGGCCGCGCATCTGCTTCATGACGGCGCCGATCAGGGCGCCGGCGGCGGCTACCTTGCCGTCCCGGATCTTGTCGGCGACGTCGGGGTTGGCGGCGATCGCCTCGTCGACCGCGGCTGACAGCGCGCCCTCGTCGGAGACCATCGCGATGCCGCGGGCGGCGACCACCTCGTCGGGGGTGCCCTCACCGGCGAGTACGCCGTCGAACACCTGGCGGGCCAGCTTGTCGTTGATCGTCTGGTCGTCCACGAGTGCCTGGATCCGGGCCACGTCGGCCGGGGTGACCGGCAACGCGTCGAGCTCGACGCCGTCCTCGTTGGCGCGCCGGGCCAGCTCGCCCAGCCACCACTTGCGCGCGGTCTGCGGCGAAGCACCTGCCGCAATGGTCTCCTCGACCAGGCCGAGCGCGCCGGCGCCGACGGTGTCGCGCATCTCGAGGTCACTGAACCCCCACCCGGCCTGCAGTCGGGCGCGCTTGTCGCGCGGCGGCTCGGGCAGCGCGGCGCGCAGCTCCTCCACCCACTCACGGGCGGGCGCGATCGGCACCAGGTCGGGCTCGGGGAAGTAGCGGTAGTCGTCGGCGTCGGACTTCTCGCGGCCCGAGGTGGTGACCCCGGTGTCCTCGTGCCAGTGCCTGGTCTCCTGCAGGATCGAGCCGCCGTCGCTGAGCACCGCCGCCTGTCGGCCGACCTCGAAGCGCACCGCGCGCTCGACCGAACGCAGCGAGTTGACGTTCTTGGTCTCGGTGCGGGTGCCGAGGGTGGTTTCGAGACGGGCGCCCGCGGCTCCCTCCTCAACCACCTGACGCGGCGCCAAGGACAGGTTCACGTCGCAGCGCAGCGAGCCCTGCTCCATGCGTACGTCGGAGATGCCGAGGCCGAGCAGGATCTCGCGCAGCTGGCCGACGTAGGCGCGGGCGACGAGAGGCACCTTCTCCCGGGTCCCCATGATCGGCTTGGTGACGATCTCGATCAGCGGGATGCCGGCCCGGTTGTAGTCGACCAGTGAGTGGTCGGCGCCGTGAATCCGCCCGGTGGCACCACCGACGTGCAGCGACTTACCGGTGTCCTCCTCCATGTGCGCCCGCTCGATCGGGACCCGGACGGTCTCGCCCTCGACCTCCACGTCGAGCCAGCCCTCGAACGCGATCGGCTCGTCGTACTGGGAGGTCTGGAAGTTCTTCGGCATGTCGGGGTAGAAGTAGTTCTTCCGCGCGAAGCGGCACCACTCGGCGATCTCGCAGTTCAGCGCCAGGCCGATCCGGATCGCGGACTCGATCGCCTTGGCGTTCACGGCCGGCATCGAGCCGGGCAGGCCGAGGCAGGTCGGGCAGGTCTGGGTGTTCGGCTCGGCGCCGAACTCGGTCGGGCACCCGCAGAACATCTTCGAGGCGGTGTTCAGCTCCACGTGGACCTCGAGACCCAGCGCCGGGTCGAAGCCGGCCAGCGCGTCGTCGTAGGACATCTGGGTCGTCGCCTCGTTCATCGGGCTGCCTCCAACGCGGGGGCCTGGGCCAGCAACGGCCCACCCCACTGCCGTTCCAGCAGCGTCTCCAGCGCCGCGCCCACCCGGTAGAGCCGGTCGTCTGCCTTGGCCGGGGCCAGGATCTGGAAGCCGGCCGGCAGGCCGTCCTCGTCGGCCAGGCCCGACGGCAGCGAGAGCCCGGGCACACCGGCCAGGTTGGCCGGGATGGTGGCGATGTCGTTGAGGTACATCGCGAGCGGGTCCTCGAGCTTCTCCCCGATCGGGAACGCCGTGGTCGGCGCGGTCGGTGAGACCAGGACGTCGGCCTGCCCGAAGGCGGCGACGAAGTCGCGCTGGACCAGGGTGCGGACCTTCTGCGCCTGACCGTAGTAGGCGTCGTAGTAGCCGCTGGACAACGCGTAAGTGCCCAGGATGATCCGGCGCTTGACCTCCGGCCCGAACCCGGCATCGCGAGTCGCCCGCATCACGTCCTCGGCGCTGGGGTGGTCGACGTGCTGCGGGAGCACCCGCAGGCCGTAGCGCATGGCGTCGAAGCGAGCCAGGTTGGAGGAGGCCTCGCTCGGCATGATCAGGTAGTAGGCCGCGAGGGCGTGCACGAAGCTCGGGCAGGACACCTCGACGACCTCGGCACCAGCGTCGGTGAGCAGCCGGAGCGCGTCGTCGAAGCGGGCCTCGACGCCGGCCTGGTAGCCCTCGCCACGCAGCTCGGCGACCACCCCGACCCGGACGCCGCTCAGGTCACCGGTCGCGCCCTGACGGGCCGCGTCGACGAGGTCGGGCAGCGGGCCGGGGACGCTGGTCGAGTCGCGTGGGTCGTGGCCGCCGATCACCTCGTGCAGCAGCGCCGCGTCGAGCACGCTGCGGGTCACCGGGCCGGCCTGGTCCAGGGAGTTGGCCATGGCGACGAGTCCGTAGCGGCTCACCCCGCCGTACGTCGGCTTCACCCCGACCGTGCCGGTCACCGCTCCCGGCTGCCGGATCGAGCCGCCGGTGTCGGTGCCGATCGCCAACGGCGCCTCGAAGGCGGCGACGGCCGCGGCCGAGCCGCCACCGGAACCACCGGGGATCCGGTCGAGGTCCCACGGGTTGTGCGTCGGGCCGTAGGCCGAGTGCTCGGTCGAGGAGCCCATCGCGAACTCGTCCATGTTGGTCTTGCCCAGCAGCGGCAGCCCGGCCTGGCGCAGCCGCGTCGTCACGGTCGCGTCGTACGGCGGGATCCAGCCCTCGAGGATCTTCGAGCCGCAGGTGGTCGGCATCCCCCGGGTCGCGATCAGGTCCTTGACCGCGACCGGGACCCCGTCGAGAGCGGAGGCGGGTGCGCCACCGGCGCGACGGGCGTCGGACGCCTCGGCCGCGGCCAGCGCGCCTTCGGTGTCGACGTGCAGGAACGCGTGCACGGCGCCGTCGACCGCGCCGATGCGGTCCAGGTGGGCCCGGGTCAGCTCCACCGACGAGGTCTCCCGCGCGGCGAGCGCCGCAGCCTGGTCGGCGGCGGAGCGGCGGATCAGGTCCATCACTGTTCGTCCCCCAGGATGCGCGGGACGCTGAACCGTTGCTGCTCGACCGCGGGTGCCCCGCTCAGCGCCTGCTCGGCGGTGAGGCAGGGCTGGGCGACGTCCTCGCGGAAGACGTTGGTCAGCGGCAACGGGTGGGAGGTCGCGGGCACGTCGTCGGCGGCGGCCTCGCGGATCGAGGCGATCGACTCCAGGATCACCGACAGCTGCGGCACCAGCTGGTCGAGCTCGGCGGCGTCCAGGTCGATCCGGGCGAGGTCGGCCAGGTGGGCCACCTCGTCACGAGTGATCTCGACGCGGTCGCTGGGCGACCTGCTCGATCCGGGGATCTCGGGCATGCGGATACTCCTGCGACGATGGGGAGTGCTCCATCCTAGGGGCGGCGGCCGGGTAGGCCGCCCGTGGGCTGGCCTGGCGGAGAGGTGAGCTTGTGACGACTGGACACACCCCCTGGCGGGAGCGCCCCGACCACGTCTCCTGGCTGGTCGACCAGACCGCCCGGCAGCTGGCCTTCGGCCGCGCGTTCCCGCACCCGGACGGCGGGGCGGCCTGGCTGCGCAGCGACGGCACCCCAGACCTCACCCGCCCGGTGCACACCTGGGTCACGGCCCGGATGGCGCACGTCTACTCGCTGGGCAGCTTGGCCGGGGTCCCGGGCTGCGACAGCCTCGCCGACAGTGCGCTGGCCGGGCTGGCCGGCCGGCTGCGCGACGCCGAGCACGGCGGCTGGCTGGCCTCGGTCGGGCCAGGCGACACAGTCGACGCCACCAAGTCGGCCTACACCCACGCGTTCGTGCTGCTGGCCGCATCGACAGCGACGTCGGCCGGCCGGCCCGGTGCACGGGAGCTGCTCGATGAGGTCAGCGAGGTGCTGGACTCCCGGTTCCGCACGGACGCCGGGCTGTACGCCGAGCGGTGGGACCGGGCCTGGACGGTGCTCGACGGCTACCGCGGGGTCAACGCCAACATGCATGCCGTGGAGGCCAGCCTGGCTGCGGCCGACGCGACCGGCGACCGGCGCCACCTCGACCGGGCGCTGCTGGTCACCACCCGCGTCGTGCACGACTGGTCTTCGAGCAACCAGTGGCGGGTCCCCGAGCACTTCGACCCCGCGTGGCAGCCGTTGCCCGAGCACCACCGCGACCGGCCGGACCACCCGTTCGAGCCGTTCGGTGCGACCGTCGGGCACGGACTGGAGTGGTCCCGGCTGGTGGTCACCCTGCGCGCGACGCTCGGGTCCTACGCTCCGGAGTGGATGCTCCCGGCCGCCGAGGCGCTCTTCGACCGCGCGGTCACCGACGGCTGGGCGGTCGACGGGCGCGACGGTTTCGTCTACACCACCGACTGGTCCGGCGTCCCCGTCGTACGGATGCGGATGCACTGGGTGCTCGCCGAGGCGATTTGCGCGGCCGCCGCGCTGCACCAGGCGACCGGGCACCCGTCGTATGACGAGCACTACCGGGCCTGGTGGGACCACGCGGTCACGCACTGGGTAGACCCGGTCAACGGCTCGTGGGCGCACCAGCTCACCCCCGACCTGGCGCCGAGCGACACGGTGTGGCCGGGGCGCCCGGACCTCTACCACTCGCTGCACGCGGTGCTGCTCCCCCGTCGTGCACTGCGTCCGCTGCCCGATTCTTTCGCGCCGACGGCTCCAAAGTGATTTAGGCCACAATCGGGGCAGAGCCACTAAAGTGCCGCTTGGTTGCCGACCGCCGTTCACCGGCGGGTCGGACCTCAACCGGGCTCGGGACATTTCGGGTGCACGCGGTTCCCACCGCGTGGTGCCCCCGATGCCCGCCACCCGAGTCGGCGGCGAGCTCCGGGGGGATCGCCGTCGGCTCGGCTGGGTCAGCGCTCCGGCCCCTCGAACGGCATTGCCGCTAGGGTTCTCCACCGGATGTCTAAGGCCATTGTCTTGAGTTGTCCACTGCCATTGACTTATCCTTGTGAAACGCAGAGATCTGATGAAGAGGCTGGCAGCCAGGGCGAAGGTCGAGGGCGTCGACCTGCAGTTGACCGAGGGCGCAAACCACACCAAGGTCAGGATCGGCGATCTGCAGGCCGTGGTCCCAAGACACATCGAGGTCAACGAGATCACCGCACGCGCAATCCTGCGTCAGATGGGAGTCACGAAGTGAACGTCACCGCACACGCCGAGCGTTCGGGCAGCTGGTGGGCGATCTCCGTGCCGGAGGTCCCGGGTGTTTTCACCCAGGCACGTCGGCTGGAGCAGGTGCCGGAGATGGTGCGCGAGGCTGTGAGGATGTTGACCAGTGAGCGCGTCGAGGAGGTCGGGGTGGTCACTGTTACCAGCGCAGATGAAGCTGTGGCAGCGGCCCGTGAAGCCCGGCTAAGAGCGGATGCCGCGGCACAGGATGCCTCAGCCAAGATGCGCCAGGCCGTCAGGCAGCTCGCGTCACTGGACCTGACCGTCCGCGACACCGGCAGCCTGCTCGGGATCTCACCACAGCGCGTCTCCCAGCTGGCCGGCAAGCGCTGAGCCGGGGTCCGCGTCGCGGCTCAGGTCGAACGGTCGCTCACTCCTTCGGCCCCTGGCCGGTCTCCAGCAGAACCCGGAAGGCGTCCTCGTCGAGCACGGGTACGCCGAGCTGCTCGGCCTTGTCGGCCTTGGACCCCGGGGAGTCGCCGACGATCACGAAGTCGGTCTTCTTCGACACCGAGGACGACGCCTTGCCACCGCGGGCCAGGATCGCCTCCTTGGCCTGGTCGCGGCTGAACCCGACCAGTGAACCGGTCACCACCAGCGTCCTGCCCTCCAGGGTGCGTGGGGTGGACTCGTCGCGCTCGTCGGCCATCCGCACCCCCGCCGCCGCCCACGCATCCACGATCGCGTTGTGCCAGCGCGCCTCCGGACCGTCGAACCAGGCGCGGATCGACTCCGCGATCGTCGGACCGACCCCCTCGGTGCCGGCCAGTCTGCTCTCGTCGGCCTCGCGGACCGCGGTCATCGAGCCGAGCTCGGTGGCCAGCGCCCGGGCCGCGGTCGGGCCGACGTGCCGGACGGACAGCCCGACCAGCACCCGCCACAGTGGACGGTCCTTGGCGATGTCGAGGTTGTCGAGCAGCTTGCGTCCGTTGGCCGAGAGCACCGGACTGTCTCCCTCATCCTTCTTCGCCGCCCGGGTGAACAGGTCGGCCTTGAGCAGGTCGGCCTCGGTCAGGGCGAACACGTCGCCCTCGTTGGTGATCACCCCGGCGTCGAGCAGCGCGACCGCGGCCTCGTAGCCGAGCCCCTCGATGTCAAACGCGCCGCGGCCGGCAACGTGGAAGACCCGCTCGGTCACCTGGGCGGGACACCGCTCGTGGTTGGGGCAGCGCAGGTCCTTGTCGCCCTCCTTCTCCTGGACCAGCGGTGTCTTGCACGAGGGGCACCGGGTCGGCATCTTCCAGGCCCGCAGCCCCTTGGGTCGCAGCGCCAGCACCGGGCCGACGATCTCTGGGATCACGTCGCCGGCCTTGCGCAGCACCACCGTGTCACCGGGCCGGACGTC
>JBBSVL010000094.1:0-8773 GCA_038233595.1 Propionibacteriales bacterium
AGGTCCTTGCCGGAGAACGTGCTGTGCTGGGTCAGGTCGAAGTCGGTGCGGTTCGCGACGCCCTCCAGCTCCTCGAAGTCGCGGCCGGAGAAACCGAAGCGATACTCGATGTCGACGGTGCGCTTGGCGTAGTGGGACAGCTTCTCCTTCGGGTGCTCGTGGTGCCGCAGGTTGTCGGGACTGATCCCCAGGTCGGTGTACCAACGGGTGCGCTCGTCGATCCAGTACTGGTGCAGCTCCTCGTCCTCGCCCGGCTTGACGAAGTACTCCATCTCCATCTGCTCGAACTCGCGGGTGCGGAAGATGAAGTTGCCCGGCGTGATCTCGTTGCGGAAGCTCTTGCCCATCTGGGCGATGCCGAACGGCGGCTTCTTGCGGGTGCTGGTCAGCACGTTGGCGAAGTTCAGGAAGATGCCCTGCGCGGTCTCCGGGCGCAGGTAGTACAGCGCCGACTCGTCCTCCACCACGCCGAGGTAGGTCTTCAGCATCATCTGGAAGTTGCGCGGCTCGGTCCAGGCGCCGCGGGTTCCGCAGTTGGGGCAGGCCAGCTCCTTGAGGTCGACCGTGTCGGGGTCCGAGATCCCCTTCTTCGCGGCGTAGTCCTCCTGCATGTGGTCGGCGCGGTAGCGCTTGTGGCAGGACTGGCACTCGGTCAGCGGGTCGGTGAAGGTCTCCAGGTGACCGGAGGCCTCCCAGGTCCTCGTGGGCAGGATGATGCTCGAGTCGAGACCGACCACGTCGTCACGCGAGGTGACCATCGAGCGCCACCACTGGCGCTTGATGTTCTCCTTCAGCTCCACACCCAGCGGGCCGTAGTCCCAGGCCGACCGGGTACCGCCGTAGATCTCACCCGCGGGAAAGACGAACCCGCGCCGCTTGGCCAGGTTGACGACGTTGTCGAGAGTGGAAACGGGCTTCTTGGCCACGGGTGGCGCTCCTGGGAAGTCTGGCCCGGCTGGCTGCCGGGTCGGGGCATTGCGCTTCGGACGAAGGGCTCAGCCTAGACCGCCGGCTGCGGGCCGCTCACCCCAGTTCTCTGGCCCCTGCCACGTTGAGCTCGCCATCGACGGTCTCGTAGGCCGAGGGCTCGTCAAGCGCCCGGCTCAGCAGCGCCACGGCGCCCAGCTTGACGTCGTAGGTCGACAGAGCCCGGCGGTAGCTCCCCACGTTGGCCCAACCGGTCACCATCGTCCAGAGCTCGGGGTCGTCGACGTTGCGGCCCAGCCGCCCGTCGCCGTACCCCCGCTGTCGCGCGAGCACGGCCAGAGCCGCCTCGAGCTCGACGCGGAAATCCGCGGCCTCGGCCTCGGGCACCCGGAACCTGTTCACGACCAGCACGCCGGCGAGCATATGCCCCGCCGCTGGTCGAGACCCGCGTCGAGTCCATTTGACAATGGTTCCCATTCGAATTGAGAATCATTGTCATGTGGCCCCGGCTCGTCGTACCCGTCGTTCTCCTGGTGGGGGTGTCCGTCCTGGCCGGGTGTGGCATCGGGAACCCGCCGGGCACCCAGATCGTGGCGGCCTTCTACCCACTCGCCTGGGCAGCTCAGCAGGTCGCCGGCAACGACGCCACGATCACCGACCTGACCACTCCGGGGGTGGAGCCGCACGACCTCGAGCTGACCGTGCGGCAGACGGCGAGGGTCTCGCAGGCCGACCTGGTGCTCTATGAGAAGGGCTTCCAACCCTCGGTGGACGCCTCGGTGAAGCAGAACGCCCGGGCCAGCCTGGATGTGGCGAAGGTGGTCCCCCTGCACCAGACCGACCAGGGCACAGACCCGCACTTCTGGCACGACCCGCTCCGGATGGCGACCTACGTCGACGCTCTCGGCACCAGGCTGGCAGCGATCGACCCCGCGCACGCCAAGGACTACCGGACCCGCGCCGCGGACCTGCACACCAGGCTCGTGGCGCTCGACGGCGCCTACCGGGCCGGGTTGTCGGACTGTCGGATCCACACCATCGTGGTCAGCCACGACGCGTTCGGGTACCTCGCGAAGTACGGCATCGCGGTGCGCGGGGTCGCCGGTCTCAGCCCCGACACGGAGCCGTCGGCCAAGCACCTGCACCAGCTGCAACAGCTGATCGCCACCGACCACATCACCACGGTGTTCTCCGAGAAGCTCGGCTCATCAGCGATGTCTGATGCCCTGGCGAGCGACCTCGGCATCGAGAGCAAGGTGCTCGACCCGATCGAGGGCGTCACCAAGGACGCCCCCGCTGGCACGAGCTACCTGACGATCATGCGGGCCAACCTGCAGACCATTCGGAAGGCCAACGCATGCTGAAGGGCTCCCCCGCCCCCGTCCTGGAGCTGTCCCGGGTCGCCGTCTCCCTCGGCGGTCGGCCCATCCTGCGCGACATCGACCTGAGCGTGGCCCGCGGCGACGTCGTCGCCCTGCTCGGGGCCAACGGGTCGGGCAAGTCCACGTTGGTGCGCACCGCGGTGGGGCTGCACCCACTGCGCCAGGGCGAGGTACGCCTGTTCGGCACCCCGCTCACGTCGTACGACGAGTGGCAGCGGATCGGCTACGTGCCCCAACGCGCATCAGCCACCACCGGCGTACCCGCCACGGTCTGGGAGGTGGTGGCATCCGGTCGTCTCTCCCAACGGCGGCTGCTGCTTCCACTCGGCCGCCACGATCGCGAGGCGATCCGCGAGGCGATCCACACCGTCGGTCTCGGTGAGCGCACCCGCCACCCGGTCTCGACGCTGTCAGGGGGACAGCAGCAGCGGGTGCTGATGGCACGTGCGCTGGCGGGCGAACCGGACCTGTTGTTCCTCGACGAGCCCAACGCGGGGGTCGACCTGGCCAGCCAGGAGCAGATCGCCCGCACCCTGGCCGAGCGTGCCTCGGCGGGCGCCACGCTGGTCGTCGTCCTGCACGAGCTCGGCCCGTTCGCACCGCTGATCCAACGCGCGGTGGTGCTCCGCGAAGGGCGGCTGGTCTACGACGGGCCACCGGCCGGCGTGCTCGACGACCACGACCACACCCACCACCACCCGGCACCGAACCCGCCGGACTTCGTGCCCGGCGTACGCGCGCCGCTGGAAGGCGGTCGGTGATGGACATCCTGCTCTCCCCCTTCATGCTCCGGGCGCTGATCGCTGCGACCGTGACGGGGCTTGCCGCGCCAGCCGTCGGCACCTACCTGGTGCAGCGTCGGCTCTCGCTGATGGGCGACGGGATCGGGCACATCTGCGTCACAGGTGTGGCGCTCGGCCTGCTGACCGGCACCTCACCGACCTTGACCGCGATCGGGATCGCAGTCCTCGGTGCGCTGCTGATCGAGCTGATCCGGGGCACCGGCAAGGCCAGCGGCGACGTCGCGCTGGCGCTGTTGTTCTACGGGGGCATCGCGGGGGGACTGGTGCTGATCTCGCTGGCCGGCAACGGCGCGTTCGCCTTGCAGGGCTACCTGTTCGGGTCGATCACCTCGATCTCCGCCACCGACGTCTGGGTCAGCGTGGGCCTCGCGACCGCGGTGATCGTAGTGTCGGTGACCCTGCTCCCACAGCTGTTCGCGGTGGCCCACGACGAGGCGTTCGCCCGCACCACAGGGTTGAACTCGCGCGTCTACAACGTGCTGACCTCGGTGCTCGCCGCGGTCACCGTCAGCGTCTCCATGCGCACGGTGGGGCTGCTGCTGATCAGCGCCCTGATGGTGATCCCGGTCGCCACCGCGCAGCAGTTCTCCCGGGGGTTCCGGATGACGATGGCCGGGGCCATGGTGGGCGGCACGGTGGCGGCCCTGGTCGGGGTGGGCACCTCCGCCTTCGTCGACGTACCCCCGGGAGCGACGATCGTGCTGGTTTCGCTGCTCGGCTTCATCGCCACCTGGCCGGTCGGGGTCGTCGTCCAACGGCGGCGTCGCGCCCAGATACCCTTCCCTGCCGACGATCTTCCTGCGCACGAGGAGGTGGGCGTGCCGCACGGCCACCAGCACGGCCCGGGCTGTGGGCACATCGGCGTCGAGCACGGCGACCATGTCGACTACCTCCATGACGGGCACCGGCACGCGGTCCACGGAGGTCACTATGACGAGCACTGATCCGCCATCCCAGAGCGCCGGCACCGTTCGCCCCACCCGGCAGCGCCGGGCGGTTGCGGCGGTACTGGCGGCCAACGAGGAGTTCCACAGCGCCCAGGAGATCCACGACCTGCTCCGCCGGGCCGGCGAGCCGATCGGGCTGTCCACGGTCTACCGCACACTCCAGGGCCTCGCGGACTCGGGCGAGGTCGATGTGCTGCGCAACGAGGCGGGCGAGGCGGTCTACCGCCAGTGCAGCGAGAACCACCACCACCACCTCGTGTGCCGGGTCTGCGGCGCCACCGTCGAGGTCGAGGGCCCGGCGGTCGAGAAGTGGACCCGCTCCGTCGCCTCGGCCCACGGCTACTCCGACGTCAGCCACTCCCTCGAGCTGTTCGGCACCTGCCCCGACTGCCGCTGAGCCGCGTACACTGAAGACACGCCGAAAGGGGTGCATGAGATGGCCGAGATGCAGGACGACCAGCCGCAGGGCAAGTACACCAAGCTGCCCGAGCCGATCCGGTTCGAAGACATGCGCACCTCCCAGGACGTGGGTTCGCATCCTGGCGACGGCAGCGACGACCTGAACGAGCGCGCCTGGATGCTCCGCACCGTCGGCCTGGGCTGATCTCCACCGCCTCGGCGATGGCTAGAGTCGCGGGGTGGTGCCACGCCGTACGCCGATCCGATCCGACGCCGTTCGCGCGCCGACCCCACATCCCTCGGGCTCGCGGCCCCCAGTCATCCCCAAGGGCCTGGTCCCCGGGCACATCGCGATCATCATGGACGGCAACGGGCGCTGGGCGAAGGGTCGTGGCCTGCCCCGCACCGAAGGGCACGCCCGCGGTGAGCACTCCCTCTTCGACGTAGTCGAGGGTGCGATCGAGATCGGGGTGAAGGCGATCTCGGCCTATGCGTTCTCCACCGAGAACTGGGCCCGTTCGCCCGCGGAGGTGAGGTACCTGATGGGCTTCAACCGCGACGTGATCCGGCGCCGTCGCGACGAGATGCATGAGCTCGGCGTGCGGGTCCGCTGGGCCGGGCGCACCCCCCGGCTGTGGAAGTCGGTGATCCGGGAGCTGGAGGTCGCCGAGGAGCTGACCCACGACAACGACGTGCTGACCCTGACCATGTGCGTCAACTACGGGGGCCGGGCCGAGCTCGCCGACGCCGCCCGCCGTATCGCGCAGGACGCAGTGGCGGGCAGGCTGGACGCCGGCCGGGTCGATGAGCGCACCTTTGCCAAGTACCTCTACGTGCCCGAGCTGCCGGACGCCGACATGATCTGGCGCACGTCGGGCGAGCAACGGCTGTCCAACTACATGCTGTGGCAGGCGGCCTACTCCGAGATGGTCTTCACCGACGTGCTCTGGCCCGACGTCGACCGGCGCGACCTGTGGCGGGCGATCGAGACCTACGCCTCCCGGGACCGGCGCTACGGGTCCGCCTGAAACACCAGCTGCTCCGCCTCCCGGCCTCCGTGGTCCTCCACGTGGCCGCTCCGGACGAACCCGTGGCGCTCGTAGAGGCGGCCGGCGACTCCGTTGCCAGGCATCAGGAACAGGTGTGGCACCAGGTGCCGCGAGCGAGCCAGGGAGACGATCGCGTCGAGCACGCGGCCGCCCAGTCCCTGTCCGCGGCAGTCGGGCTCGGTCCACATCGCGACGACCATCATCTGGCCCGGCTCATCCTCGAACCCGGCGCCCATCGCGACAGGCACCCCCTCGTCGTACACCAGCGCCGAGGAGCTCGTCCGCTCGCGCCAGTCGGCCTCGGCGAACTCCTGCTCCCGGGCCAGCGTGGACCCGAAGGCGCTGGGCGACTCGGCCAGCGCCCGCAACCGGATGGAGCGCCAGTCACGCCAGTCGTCGGGTCCGATCATCCGCAGCTCGCTCATGCACAGCAGGGTGGCACCTCGGCCGGCGACGCGCGAGGCGATAACTTGGCTTCATGAGTGTGGTCTCCGAGCGCATCGGGCAGTTCTTCCACGACGGCTGCCGGCTGGAGTACACCGAGTACGGCGGTGGTGAGCGCTGGGTGGTGCTGCTGCACGGCCAGCTGATGCCACGGCGGATGCAGCAGCCGCTGGCGCGTTCACTCGCCGAGGCCGGCAACCACGTGATCACCCTCGACCTGCTCGGGCACGGACGCTCCGACCGGCCCGACGACCCGCTCGTCTACTCGATGACCGCGTTCGCGGAGCAGGTCGTGCACCTCCTCGACGAGCTCGGGGCGGAGCACGCAGTCGTCGGGGGTACGTCGCTGGGCGCGAACGTCGCGCTCGAGGTAGCAGTGCTGACCCCCGGACGCATCCGCGGGCTGATCGTCGAGATGCCGGTGCTGGACAACGCGTTGCACGCCGGCCTGGTCGCGTTCGCGCCGCTGATGTTCGCCGCGCGCTACCTGCCGTTCACGATCAACAGCCTGCGGATCCTCACCAGGGCCGTGCCTCGTGGCGTCGTACCCTTCTGGGCCGGGATCGTGCTGGACACGATGAACCAGCAGCCCGGCCCGATGGCCGCCGCCATGCACGGCATGTTCTTCGGGCGCATCGCGCCGCCGTCGAAGATCCGCGAGACGCTCGAGATGCCGGCGCTCGTGGTCGGGCACGCCCGCGACCCGATCCACCCCGCCGCTGACGCCGCGATGCTGGCCGAGGAGATGCCGGCGTCCCGGTTCGTGCAGGCGCACAACATCCTGGAGTGGCGGTTCAGGCCGGAGCGGCTGAACACCATCGCTGCCGAGTTCGTGGAGGAGTGCTTCGCGGTCCGGAGGGCCAAGCCGGCGCGGCGAGTCCGTTCGACCTGACCGGCTCCGCGTGACCCAAGGGGGACAATGACCGGGTGCCCCTCTACAGCGACGACGCGATCGTGCTCCGCACCCGCAAGCTCGCCGAGGCCGACCGGATCATCACGTTGCTCACCCGCCAGCACGGCGTCGTACGCGCGGTCGCCCGCGGCGTACGACGGACCTCCTCGAAGTTCGGGTCACGACTGGAGCCCTTCACCCATGTCGACCTGCAGCTGGCCGTGGGGCGCAACCTGGACACCATCACCCAGGCGGTGACCCGCGACCCGTTCGGGGCCAGGATCAGCGTCGACTACGACCGCTACACCGCGGCGTCGGTGATGCTGGAGACCTCCGAGCGGCTGGTCGCCGAGGAGCGCGAGCCGTCGGTGCAGCAGTACCTCCTGCTGGTCGGGGCGCTGCGCGCGATCACGTCCGGTGAGCGTCGTCCCGCTGACGTGCTGGACTCGTTCCTGCTCCGCTCGCTGGCCGTCGCGGGTTACGCGCCGTCGTTCGACGGGTGCGCCCGCTGTGGTCTGGAGGGACCACACCGGTCGTTCAACCCGGCCCACGGCGGAATGCTCTGCTCGACCTGTCGCCTGCCCGGTTCGGCCTCGCCCGCGCCCGAGACGGTCGAGCTGATGGGGGCGCTCCTGGCCGGCGAGTGGGACGTCGTACAGGCATCCTCACCGCGCTCGCGCAAGGAGGCCGGCACGCTGATCTCGGCGTACCTGTCCTGGCATCTCGAGCGGAGCCTGCGCTCACTGGCCTACGTCACCCGCTGACGTGCTCCGGCGCCCTGCAGACGGAGCGCCGGAGCACGAGCGGCGGATCAGTGGGTCGGTCTCGCGACGTGGATCTCGCGGTACATCCCCATGAACGCGTGCGGCATGGCGCCCATCTTGGCGTCGGGCCACCAGCAGATCAACACGTAGTCACCGATGGGAAGCCTGTAGGACTGGCTCATGCTGCGTCCCGGGCTGACCACTCCCGTGCTCAGGTCGACCGATGGATCCAGCGGTGGGTTACCCGGGTTGGCGCCGCTCTTGGCCTTTTTGATCCAGGCATTGAAGTCGGCAATTTTCTTGCCGTCGGCGATTTTTGCGAGCTCCATGAAGTGGTTGTCGTGCGACCGGTTCGCGAACTTCACGGTGCCTCTCGGAGCGATCGACGTCGGGTGCGCGGCCCACGAAGCGTCCTTGATCGCGGCGATCGTCCTGTCCCCGGAAGGCCGGCCCCCGATCGCCCTTCCGCGGGTCGTCCCCTTGAATACCTCACCGATGGTCAGCGGTTGGGCACTTGTGTCGACCGCCCAGTAGCTGCCCCTGGGGATCCGCGCCCACATCGTGCCCGGACTTCTGGGTGCGCTCGAGACACCACCCACGAAGGTGGTGTTCCGCTCGAAGCGACGCAGCCACCGCACGTTGCCGGCACCGAGGCCCTGGTTGGCGTCGTGCACGAGCTCCTTCGTGGAGTACCCGGGCTTGCTCTGCACAAGCTGGAATGCCGCGGGAGCTCGGGACGTCACATGAAACTTGTGCAAGCCCGGACGCAGGTGCGTCGGCATGCTGACGTGGTGCGCCCTGGTGATGTGCACGTTGACGACCGACGCCGCCTTTGCGTTCGCCGTAGCTGTCGATCCGGCAACCAGGCCGGTCGCCGCCAAACCGAGTGCCGTGAGGACGGCGACGAGACCGCCTCTTCTTCGCTTCATGTTTGCCCTCCAGATGGGCGCCCCACCGGCGCCGCGTTCCGAGCATCGTGCTCCACGGAGGAGACCGTCAGGAAGTGCGTCGGGCAAAGTTCAACCCAGCGGGGGACAACACCGCACCCTTGGGATGACGTCGCCTCCATCGCAAGGATGATGGCCCGCCGAGACGGCGCAACCTGGTCCGGCGGAGCCATCGAGACGGCACAACCTGGTGCGGCGGAGTCATCGAGACGGCACAAC
>JBBSVL010000095.1:0-8772 GCA_038233595.1 Propionibacteriales bacterium
GCCGGCGTTGCTGGACACCACCATCAGCGAACCGGACTCGACGACTCCTGCGGCCATCGCCACCTCGCCGTCGGGGTGAGCCGCACGCTGCAGGGTCGTCGGCGCCACCGCGACCGGGGCCCGGACGTCGGTGCCGAGCAGCGACGTCGACGTCACCGGGCTGGTGACGTCGCGCAGGACGTGCGGCAGCAGCCGCAGCGCCCTCCAGGCGGAGACGGCCTCACTCGTAGTCAGTCCGTCGCGGGCTCCCTGGGTGACATAGCGCAGCACGGAGGTGGGCAGCGTGGCGCGTGCGAGGTCCTCGACGTCGTCCAGCCAGCGCACCGCCATTCGATCCTCCTAGGTCAGTCGGACGCCTGCGAGGTTCTTCTTGCCCCGTCGCAGGACCACCCAGCCGTCCAGCAGGTCGTGTTCGTCCGGCACCTGTTCGGGGTCGGTCACCCGCTCGTTGTTCAGGTAGGCCCCGCCCTCGGTGATCGTGCGGCGCGCCTCACCCTTGCTCCTGACCAGTCCGGACTCCACGAGAAGGTCGACGATGCCGCTCCCGCGGGGCGCCGTCGCGGCGCCGGTCTCGCGCAGCGCAGCGGACAAGGTGGTACCGCTGAGCGCCCTGAGGTCCCCACCGCCGAAGAGCGCAGCAGCGGCCCTCCTGGCCTGCTCCGTCTCCGTGGCGCCGTGAACCTCGGTGGTCACCGCGTCGGCGAGCGCCTTCTGCCCCGCGCGGAGGAAGGGCTTCTCGGCGGTCTGCGCCTCGAGGTCCTCGATCTCCTGGTGGGAGGCGAACGTGAAGACCCGCAGCAGCTCACCGACCTTCTCGTCCTCGACATTGAGCCAGAACTGGTGGAAGGCGTACGGCGAGAGCAGCTCCGGGTCCAGCCAGAGGGCGCCCCCCTCGGTCTTGCCGTACTTCGTCCCGTCGGAGCGGGTCATCAACGGGGTCGCGAAGGCGTGCGCCCTGCCTGCCTCGGTGCGCCGGATCAGCTCGACGCCGGCGGTCAGGTTGCCCCACTGGTCGGAACCTCCGAACTGCAGCGTCACGCCGTAGTCACGGAACAGGTTGAGGTAGTCCAGCGACTGGAGGAGCACGTAGCTGAACTCGGTGTAGCTGATACCGGCCTCGAGCCGGCTGCGCACGACATCTCGCGCCAGCATCCGGTTGACCGGGAAGTGCTTGCCGATGTCACGCAGGAAGTCGATCGTGGACAGGGACGCCGTCCAGTCGTAGTTGTTCACCATTGTCGCGGCGTTCGGCCCCTCGAACGACAAGAACGGCTCGATCTGGCCGCGCACGCGTTCGACCCAGTCCTTGACGGTGTCAACGGTGTTCATGATCCGCTCGCCCGACTCCTTGGGGTCGCCGATCATGCCGGTGGCGCCGCCGACGAGGGCGTACGGCGTGTGCCCGGCCTGCTGCAGGCGCTTCGCGGTGAGGATCTGCACCAGGTGTCCCATGTGCAGGCTCGGTGCAGTGGGGTCGAACCCCACGTAGAACCGCACGCTGCCCTCGGCGAGGGCAGCACGCAGTGCAGCCGGGTCCGTCGAGTGCGCGATCAGGCCGCGCCACTCGAGGTCGTCGATGAGATCGGGGTCGGTGTTCACGTTCCCAGCCTGCCGTACGTAGGGCGGCCCGGGCCATCGGGTTGTCCGCGAGTCGTCACGGTTGGTGGCTGGGGCACTTGCCTGGCTGATCCGACAGCTCTACGGGGTGCGCGCCTTCGCAGGCACGTACCGCGACACGGCCGGGTCGCCGGTGAGCCAGAACCGCCACGGTCGCTCGGCGGCAAGACGCAGCCCGACGCGAGGACCGGTGCTGACGCGCGTCGCAGACTGGTGGGGTTGCTGAAGCGCTCCGGTCGTGAGGTCGAGGCCGTTCTGCTCCCGCCCGATCCCCATCGCCCGGCACAGCCGGGCCGGACCGCGCGCCAGATCACGGTCGACACTGTTCGGCCGACGTTCGCGGGCGGTCTCGAGCCCCTCGACCACCTCGCCTGCCCGCAGCAGCACCGCACTGGCCCGGCCCTCGACTCCGCACACCACGTTGCAGCAGAAGTGCATGCCGTAGGTGAAGTAGACGTAGAGGTGACCGGGCGGCCCGAACATCACCTGGTTGCGCGGCGTGGGTCCGCGGTAGGCGTGGGAGCCCGGATCCTCGGCCCCGTCGTACGCCTCGACCTCGGTGATGCGCACGGCGACCCCGCCAAGGCTCAGGACGCCGCCGAGCAGTGCCGGGGCCACGTCGAGCACCGGTCGGCTGAGCAGCTCACGGAGAGCATCCATGCTTGCGGTGTCTCAGCCGTGCTGGACGGTGAGCCGCGGGGCCATCGCCTCCAGCTGCCAGCGGGTCCACCACTCGAGGCTGGCCGCCTGCGCCTCGGTGAGCAGGTCGCAGGCGAACCCCCAGTGCACCGCGACCCGGTCCCCGGCCTCGACCTGGTCGACGAACGCGGCACCATCGATGCGGTAGTCCACGCGATCCTCCTGCTCGGGCCCCAGCGACAGCACGTGGTCGTCGTACTGCAGATGTCGTGACCGGACGACCAGCTGCTGCGCCTCCACGGCGACCACGGTGGCCCAGCCGATCCGGCACGACTCCAGCACGCCGAGCGGCTCCGGCTGACCGGTACCGAGCAGGCGGGACCAGGGGTATACGGCGAAGACGTGGAACGCATGCGTCGGTGCGGCCTCGACCAGCAGGTCGTCGTTCAGGTGGCTCCAGTAGTGCCCCGCCTGGGGTCGGATGCGTTCGAGCAGTGCGGACCCGAAGGCTTCCCGGTCGACCCGGTCGGTCAGCTCGTTGCCGGTCCAGTAGCCACGCACCACCTCACCATCGAGCGGGTCAGCGACACCTGCCAGGTCGGCGAGTACTTCCTGGTAGGGCCAGGCTCCGGAGAACCGTGCCGCGAGAGCAGGGACGTCCACCTGCGCACCCTCGCCGGACGCCACCGCGCAGAGGTCGGCCGCCCCCTGCGGACCGCAGTAGCCCAGAGCGTTGGGAGCATGGGCGTACTGCGCGAACAGCCGATGCCCCGCCGGCACCCGACTCGTCATGGTCTGCTGGCGCTCAGACGCCGGCGGTCTGCCCGATCATCTCCGCCGCCTCCCGGTGCATCCGCCCGAAGTTGTAGTAGGCCGCACACGCGCCCTCTGGAGAGACCATGCAGGTTCCGATCGGCGTCTCGGGAGTGCAGGCGGTGCCGAACACCTTGCACTCCCAAGGCTTGATCACGCCCTTGAGCACCTCACCGCACTGGCAGGCCTTGGGGTCGGCGACCCGGATCCCGGGCATGTGGAAGCGTTCCTCGGCGTCGAACTCGGCGTAGCGGGCATTGATCTTCAAGGCGCTCTGCGAGATGAAGCCGAGTCCTCTCCACTCGAAGTGCGGGCGGAGCTCCATGGTCTCGCCGAGCAGCTTCAGGGCCTGCACGTTGCCTTCCTCGCGGACCACACGACCGTACTGGTTCTCGACCTCGCAACGTCCCTCGCGGATCTGCTGCAACAACATGTGCACCGTCTGCAGGATGTCCAGGGGCTCGAAGCCGGCGACCACCAGTGGCTTGCCGTAGACCTCGGGAACAAACCGGTACGGCCGGGTCCCGACCACCGTGGACACGTGTCCTGGGCCGAGGAAGCCGTTCAGCCTCAGGTCGGGTGACTCGAGGATCGCCCTGATCGGCGGAACGATGGTGACGTGGTTGCAGAAGACCGAGAAGTTCTTGACCCCCATCTGCTTGGCGCGGACCAGGGTCACCGCGGTGGACGGCGCGGTCGTCTCGAAGCCCACCGCGAAGAACACCACGTGCTTGTCGGGATTGTCGACCGCGATCTTGAGTGCGTCCAGCGGTGAGTAGACGAACCGGGTGTCCGCCCCACGGGCCTTCGCGTCGAGCAGGCTGCCCTTCGAGCCGGGCACCCGCATCATGTCCCCGAACGTGGTGAAGATGACGTTGGGCTGCTCGGCGAGCCACATGGCGTCGTCGACGCGCCCCATCGGGATCACGCAGACCGGGCACCCGGGCCCGTGCACCAGCTCGATCCCGGGCGGCAGGATGTGCTCGATGCCGTGCCGGTAGATGGTGTGCGTGTGTCCGCCACACACCTCCATGAACTTGAACTCGTCGTCGCCCGTGAGCTTGGTGATCGACTTGACCAGCGCGCGTGCTGCGGCCGGGTCCCGGAACTCATCAACGAACTTCATGATGTCTACCTCGTCATCCCTGTGATTGTCGGTTTCGGGTCAGGCGATCTGTGAGGAGTTGAACGCGTCAATCTCGTTGACGTAGTCACTGCCCATCTTCTTGACCTGGTCCAGCGTCAGCTGTGCCTCGATCTCGTCGATCTTCGCCATCGCGAAGCCGACGTGGACCAGCACCCAGTCGCCTACGCTCAGTCCCTGTTCAGCGAGCAGGCGCACGCTGATCACACGTTGGACGCCGTTCACGGCGACCTTGGCGAGGTGCTGCTCGGGGTCGGTGATCGCTACGACCTGGCCCGGTATTCCTAAGCACATGGCTTCTTCCTCCAACTCGTGTCGATCTTGTTGTCTGTGCGTGTTCGCGACTCAGCAGATCCTCGGCAGCGGGTCACCGACGAGCATGTCGACGATCCGGCTGCCACCGAACGGGGTGCGCAGGGCGACCATCCCGGCCGGGGTCTCGACGATCTGACCGATGACGGCCGCACGCCCGCCGAGCGGGTGCGCCCGCAGAGCGGCCACCGCGGCCGCAGCCTCCTTCTCCGGCACCACGGCGACGAACTTGCCCTCGTTGGCCACATAGATGGGGTCGATGCCGAGCATGTCGCAGGCACCGAGCACCTGAGGTTCCACCGGCAGTGACTCCTCGTCGAGGATCACCCCGATGCCGGCAGTCTGGGCCAGCTCGTTGCACACCGTGCCGAGCCCGCCCCGGGTGGCGTCACGCATCCACCGGGTGCCGGGTGCCGCCGCGAGCAGGGCTTCGACCATCTCGTGGACCGGGGCGGTGTCGGAGACGATGTCGTCGGCCTCGAGCGCCAGGTCGCCGCGGGCCAGCATCACTGCCATCCCGTGGTCGCCCAGCGTGCCCGAGAGCACGATCCGGTCGCCAGGCTCGACCAGGCCGGCGCCGAGCCGCCGGCCGGCCGGGATCACCCCGACGCCGGCGGTGGAGATGTAGAGCCCGTCGGCCGCCCCCCTGGCCACCACCTTGGTGTCGCCGGTGACGATCTGCACACCGGCCGCGTCGGCAGCCTGCTTCATGTCGGCCACGATCGACCTGAGCCGGGCGATCGAGAAGCCCTCCTCGATCACGAATGCCGCCGACAGCCACTGCGGAACCGCCCCGCTCACCGCGAGGTCGTTGACGGTGCCGTGCACCGCAAGATGCCCGATGGTCCCGCCAGGGAACTCGATCGGGTTCACCACGAAGGAGTCGGTGGAGAAGGCGAGCCGCTCCTGCGAGGGCAGCGTGAGGACCGCACCGTCACCGAGCTGTTCGAGCTCGGGGTTGCGGAACGCTTCGACGAAGACGTTGTCGGTCAGGGCCGCGGAGGACTTGCCACCAGCGCCGTGCGCGAGCGTGATGACCTCGTCGATCAGCCGTGGACGCCGCTTGCGGAACTCCTCGATCTTGAGCAGCATCCGGTCTTCGCGGTTCACGTGTGTGGTGACGGACTCGGTGGTCATCGGTTGCCTCCTGGGTCAGAAGTGGCCGCAGCCAGCATGGCTGCGCTTCTTCGTTGGGTCGATTCCTGGACCACCGTCCAGAGCCGGAACCCCAGGCGCGCGTGGCTCTCCTGGATCCGGTGGATGCTCTGGGAGTGCACCGTGAAGCAGTAGTCGACGTCCTTGCTGGTGGACATCGACCCGCCCTCGTGCCCGGCGAAGCCGATGGTCAGCAGGCCGCGCTTCTTGGCCTCCACGAGCGCCATGATCAGGTCGTCGGAGTTGCCGGACGTCGACATTGCTACGGCGATGTCGACCGGCCTGGAGTGGGCGATCACCTGCCGGGAGAAGATGAGCTCGAAACCGACGTCGTTGCCCAGTGCGGTCACCACCGCCTGGTCTGCTGCCAGCGACCATGCCGGCACGGCGCGACCGCGGGCGGGCCGGCAGAACAGCGAGGCCAACGTCGCCGCGTCGGTGGAGCTGCCGCCGTTGCCGAAGGTGTAGAGCCGGCCGCCTTGGGCGAAGCGTTCTGCCATCTCCGCGCCTGCCGCCTGGAGCTGGTCCTCGTACTCGTCGAGGGAGGCCTGCTGCAGGCGGGCGCTGACCTCTGCCTTGCCCCGAGCCGAGGCGGCGAGGTCGACGAGCAGGCTGTCCGGGTCGTGCTCGGACCCCTCGATGAACGGGTAGAGGAAGTCGGTGTTCTGGTTGATCTCGGTCATGACCTCACCACCGGCACATCGTCGATCCGGGTGATCGCGGCGCCGGCATGCACCAGCAACAGGTCACCGGGTGCCACCTGCCCGACCAGGGTGACGTCCACCGCTTCCTCACCGGTCGCGGTGCGCACCAGCGCCGGCGCGAACTCCGCCTCGGGCGCCAGCACCACCTCGCCCAGCCGCCCCTCGTCACTGCACGTCACGCACACCTCTTCGGTGCACTCCTCGTCCTTGACGGTGAGCAGGCCCGGGTGCTCGAAGCAGACGTGGGTGAGCTCCCAGAGCAGGTGGTACATCAGCACGAAGCGGCCGGTGGCCGGGACCATCGGGTCGTCGGACTCCACCCAGAGCACGTGGTCGGCGCTGCCCGCGGTCGGCCGTGGTCCGAACCCGATCCAGATGGTCTGCGCTCCCCACGCCGGCGCTCTGCGCATCACGTCGCGCACCTGGGCGTCGTCGGCGGAGGCGACGGCGATGATCACGTCCCCGGGCCTGGTTGCCACCCGGGTCTGGGCCACGGGGTCGGGGTCGACCAGGGCGACGGAGGGGAGGGCGCGTTTGCCCATGATCACCGGGTGCACGAACTCGACCGCGACATGGTGCGCGTGCGGCTCCCACTGAGGCGAGATCACCCACAGGGTGGCTCCCGCGTGGAACTTCCGGGCCAGGGCGAGCGACGCCGAGGCGAGGTCGTCGCTCAGGTCCTCGCCGATCAGCTCGGTCGGAACTTGTGTGGTGGTCACGCGGGCTCCTCCTGTCTTGTCGTGCCCTGACTTGTCGTGCCGGCGGCCACCCGTGCTCTGCCGATGACTGCCTGTCCCAGCGAGAGCCCCCCGTCGTTGGAAGGCACTCGACGATGTGTCAGCACCTCGAGCCCGTGTTGCTCCAGGCGTTCGGCCAGCTCGCCGAGCAGCAGCCTGTTCTGGAAGACGCCCCCGGTCAGACCCACAGTACCGACGCCGTGCTCACGAGCCGCCTGGACGACCAGGGTCGTGGTGGCCGCCGCGAGTGCGCGGTGGAAACCGAGCGCCAGCCCGGCCGTGGGCCGCCCGGACTGCACGCCCTCCACCAGCGCGCGCACCAGCCGACCCAGCAGCAGCTGGTCGCCGTCGATGTCCATCGGCAGGTCGACCGGTGTGTCGGTGGTGCGGGCGAGTGCCTCCAGCTCGATGGCTGCCTGTGCCTCATAGCTCACCCGGTGCCGTACGCCGAGCAGCGACGCAACACCGTCGAACAACCGCCCCACACTCGTGGTCTGCACGCATCCGGTCCCGGTGACCAGCTGGGACCGGACCAGCTCCTGCTCCGGTGCGGGGGACGCGGTGGTGAGGTCGAGGCCCTCGGCGTCGGAGATGCCCGCCGCGTGCAGCAGCGCCATAGCCACCCGGAACGGGTTGCGCACCGCACGGTCTCCGCCGACCAGCAGGAAACCTTCGAGGTGGCCCACCCGCGAGTGGGCGGTGATGTCGGCCCCGACGTACAGGAGCTCGCCGCCCCAGACGGTCTGGTCACAGCCGTACCCGGTGCCGTCGAAGGCGACCCCGATCACCGGAGTGCCGATCCGGTCGTGGTCAGCCAGCAACGAGGCAACGTGGGCGTGGTGGTGCTGGACGGTGAGCAGCGGTACGTCGTGGTCGGTGCTGTAACGCTCCGCCCACCAACGGGTGGCGTAGCCGGGGTGGTCGTCGGCGACCACCAGCTCCGGGGTTGCCCCGTGAAGCGCGGTGAGCTGGCGCACCGAGGCGTCGAACGCGCGTTGGCTCTCCAGGCTGCCCATGTCCCCCAGGTGCCCGGAGCAGAAGGCGAAGTCCTCACGGGTCAGGCAGAACGTGTTCTTGATCTCGGCGCCTACCGCGAGCGTGAC
The DNA here is from genome assembly GCA_038233595.1 of Propionibacteriales bacterium. Classification (GTDB taxonomy): domain Bacteria; phylum Actinomycetota; class Actinomycetes; order Propionibacteriales; family Nocardioidaceae; genus Marmoricola. The sequence goes on from JBBSVL010000095.1 coordinate 8,225, forward strand.
CGGTCCCGCACCGGGCAGCGCGATCGGCAACGGCGCGAACCCGCGCGACCGGCGGAGCGGGAGCTCGGACTCCTTCCAGATCGCGAGCACGGAGTCGTCACAAGGGACCGCGATCCCGCGGTCGTGCAGCAGGAGCAGGTCCGCGATCCCGGCGAGTCGTTCGCAGGCATCCTGGTTGGAGTAGCACAGCGGCTCGTCAGACAGGTTGCCCGAGGTCATCACCAGCACCTGGGGAGTCCGCTGGGTCGAGCCCGGGACCGGCTCGAAGAGCAACCGGTGCAGCGGTGTGTAGGGCAGCATCACGCCGACCTCGTCCAGACCGGGCGCCACCTGGTTCGCGAGCGTGGATCCTTCGGTCTTGCGCAGCAGCAGGATCGGCCGTGCGGGCTGGGTCAGCGACACCTCCCCTGGCGCCGACAGCTCGGCGAAGGCCCGGACCGCGCTGACACTCGGGGCCATCACCGCGAAAGGCTTGTCCGGACGGTGCTTGCGCTCCCGAAGCGTGGCCACGGCTACCGGACTAGCGGCGTCGCAGGCCAGGTGGAAAC
>JBBSVL010000096.1:0-8747 GCA_038233595.1 Propionibacteriales bacterium
ATGACAGGCCCGGGCTGCGGCCAGCACACTGGCCGCGTTCGCCGCCGGGTCGGCGACCGAGACCGGCACCGTGCAGGCCGCGACCCGGGCGAAGCCGTGAGCGTAGGCGCTGGGAAAGTCCACGCCTCGAGTGTCCCAGAAACCCCCCGCCGGGGTCCGGAGCCTCGGCTGCGGGAACCAGAACGGCCCGGCCCGGCCGGTCGCTGGATCCGGGAGATTTGGGCGTTGTGTTCGTTTTGTCGCTAAAAGTTTGTAGATTTCTCAGGTTCCAGGCGCGAAATCTATCGCGGTCAGGGCTGTCATTACGGCACAATCCAGACACCGAGCAAGGCGGGGGGTCTTCTCGGAGACGGGGGATTTCAGATGAAGATGATCAGGCAGCGCCGCGCAAACCAGGACAGCATCCACCCGGGGGACGAGATCCTGCTCCAGCAGATCGCGGGCCGAGGCGAGAGCCAGACCCGGCTCCGCTGGCTGCACCACATGTACTTCGCCAACGAGGTCGCAGCGCGTGAGGCCGCACGCAGGGTGGTTGCCGGTGGCTGGTCCGTCGACTGGATGTCCGCCCAGCCCGCTCCGTTCCCCGGCTGGGTGCTGCGTGCGGGTCGTGATGTCGTGGTGACGCGGGCAGAGGTCGCAGGTGCCCGCTCGTTCTTCGAGACACTGGCCCACGACACCTCCGGAAGCTACGCCGGCTGGGACGTCCGCCGGGTTCCCAAGCACGCACTGGTCTGAGACTCCCAGCAGCGCGGTCCCGGGCGCCGCGACGCCGGTAGCGTGGTGTCATGACTGAAGAGACCGCCCCCTACGGCACCGGGCCCTCCCCCTCTCCTGCGCACGCCTCAGCCCATGCTTTGGCGCCGGTCAAGCGGGTCCGCACCCATCACCTGCGCGAGATGAAACGGCGCGGCGAGAAGTTCACGATGCTCACCGCTTACGAGCAGTACGCCGCGCAGACCTTCGACGAGGCAGGCATCGAGGTGCTCCTGGTCGGGGACAGTGCTTCCAACAACGTGTTCGCCAACGAGACCTCACTGCCGGTCACCGTCGACGAGCTGATCCCGCTGGTGCGCGCGGTCACCCGCAGCGTGCAACGCTCGCTGGTCGTGGCCGATCTCCCCTTCGGCACCTACCAGGCCTCCCCCGAACAGGCCTACCTGACCGCCGTGCGGTTCATGAAGGAGGCCAACGCCCATGCGGTGAAGCTCGAAGGCGGCCTGCCGCTCGTCCCGCAGGTGCGCAAGCTGACCGAGGGCGGCATCCCGGTGATGGCACACATCGGCTTCACGCCGCAGTCCGAGCACACCCTCGGCGGCTACCGGGTGCAGGGTCGTGGAGGCGCCGGTCAGCACGTGATCGACGAGGCGGTGGCCTTCGAGGAGGCCGGAGCCTTCGCCGTGGTGATGGAGATGGTGCCCGGCGACGTGGCCGCCGAGGTGACCAAGGCGGTGTCCATCCCGACCATCGGCATCGGCGCCGGGGTCGACTGCGACGGGCAGGTGCTGGTCTGGCAGGACGCCTTCGGGCTGCGCACCGGCAGGATGGCGAAGTTCGTCAAGCAGTACGCCAACCTGCACGACGTACTCCTCGGAGCGGCCAAGGCCTACGCCGACGACGTCCGCAGCGGCACCTTCCCGGGGCCGGAGCACACGTTCTGAGCGCCGCTACTGGGTGCGAACCACGACCACTACAGCGGCCACCCACACCAGGAACCCGACCACCGGCAGCAACGCGACCCGACGTGGCCGCGGGGTGAACCAGAAGCAGCCGAGCGCGAACAGCACCAGCCAGAGCACCACCAGCGCGGCTACAGCCCACCAACGGAACAGACCCCCCGAGGCCAGGTCCAGGAACAACACGCAGGCCAGACCGCAGAACCCGACGAAACCGCCGGAACGGCCGAGATCAGGCAGCCGTCGTGATCGCCGGGCCATCAGTCCTCGAGCTGGTCGTCGTTCCAGCTCGGGTCCTCGTCCCACTCCTTGTTGCGCCGCTCCGCCTTCTCCAGCGCATGAGCTGCCTCCTCCCGGGTCGGGTAGGGGCCGAGCCGGTCGATGGGCGGGCAGCCGTCGGCCTCCTCGACCCGGTGGTGCTTCACGCAGTACCAGAAGTCGTCGCTCATGGACCTGAAACTAGCGCCGCTTGCCGAGGACCGCGAACCAGCGGCCCTCGTAGTCATGAGTGCGAAGCACGGTGAACCCGGTCTCGGTGGCGAGCTCCTCGATCACGTCGACACTGACCATCGCCCAGGGAAACGAGTGTGAGACCAGCCCACCTCCGCACAGCCGGAGCTCGCGGACGTTGCTGCCGCTCCCGGGCGGCGCCAAGTCGACCACCACGCGACCACCGGGAGCAAGCAGCTCCGAGGCGCGGGCCAGGAGCAGCACCGGATCACCGCCGATGCCGATGTTGCCGTCGGCCAGCAGCACGGTGCGCCAGTGCCCCTGACCCGGAACCTCGGCGAAGACGTCCAGCAACAACGCCTCGGCGCCGCGAGCCAGGGTCTGCTCGACGGCCTCCGGCACCACGTCGATGCCCAGTGCTGCCCCTCCGGACTGGACGAGTCCCGAGGTCATCCGGCCCGGCCCGCAACCGACATCGAGGGTCGGGCCCTCGCAGGAGGCCAACACGAAGAGGTCGGACTCTTCGGCCGTGGTCCAGCGAAGCACCGCCAGTGGGCGGCTCCTCGACACGTCGTCATGCAGGTGAACGCTGTCTCCGCGCAGTGCCGCAGCGAGAAGGGTCCCGGGGGAGCAGGCCAGGTCGTCGGTCTGTTCGAGCGTCATCGGGGTCTCCTGTCGAGGGCGCGCCATGCCGCGGCGAAGCGCGTCTGCGGGGCATCCAGGGCGGCGCGAGCCGCCTCGGTCGTCGTGTCCACGTCGTAGGTCGTCGCGGCCGTGGTCATCGCGATGCTGGCGGCGAGGGCTGCCATGGTGCGCTCGCCCGTGTCGGCTGCTGAGGTCGGTACGTCGTGGAGCAGGGTGGCGTCGGTCGGGCAGGTCAGCCCGAGAACCCACCAGCCGCCGTCCTCCGCAAGGCCGAGGACCCCCTCGTGGTCGGCAAGTGCATCTGCGGCCTCCTGGAGCATCGTGGGGACCAGATGCGGAGTGTCCATGCCGATCTGCAACGTGCCCGCCCCGGTGGCGTCGTGAACGTCATGGTGGGCCTGACCGATGCGCTCGGCGAAGGTGTCCCCCCGCTGCGGGAAGACCGTCCAGCCGGCGAGCCCAGCGACGAGCTCCTCGGCACGCTCGGCGGCCGCAAGGTCTCCGACGAGTGCGATCGCATGCTGCTGCCCGGGGAAGGCCTCCTCCACCACGTCGAGGGTGTCGAGCAGCGCAGCGGCGGCCAGGTCGGCGGCGACCTGGTCCCCGACGTCTGCGGCCAGGCGGGTCTTCACCGCGCCCGCGACCGGTGCCTTGGCCAGGACCAGGGCGACGATCGGGGCGTTCACGGCAGCACCCGGGCGAAGTCGCGGGCGGCACGGAACGTGCCACGTATCGAACCGGAGACCTTGGACCTCGTGCCGACGGCCCGGGGGTGGTAGCTGACGTCGTACTCACCCAAGCGCCAGCCGGCTGTCTGTGCCTTGTGCAGCAGCTCGACCGGGTACCCGAAGCGGCGGTCGCGTACGTCGAGGTCGAGCAGTGCCTGCCGGCCACAGACGCGGTACGGCGCGATGTCATGCAGCTGCAGCCCGGTGCGCCGACGCAGCCACCACAGGACGACCGCGTTGCCGCTGCGCGCGTGCCAGGGCCACACCCCGCGGGCGGTGGGCCGGCGGCGGCCGCAGGCCATGTCGGTCTCCCCGGAGACGACGCTCTCGAGCAGGGTGGTGACCTCTTCCGGGTCCATCGAGCCGTCGCCGTCGAGGATCGCGACGTAGTCGGCCCGCGAGGCCAGCACGCCCGCGTGAACCGCAGCGCCGTACCCCGGCCGCGACTCGGGTACGACGAGAGCGCCGAGGGAACCCGCCACCTCGGCGGTGCCGTCGGTCGATCCGTTGTCGACCACGATCACGCCGAAACCCGCCGGGACCCGGGCCAGCAGCGCCGGGAGGGCGGCCGCCTCGTCGCGGCACGGGAACACGAGGTCACAGGTGGGCACGATCTCAACCTAGGGGTCAGCGGGGGCCGGTTCGACCACCCGAAGGCGCTGGAGTGCGAGGGATTCGTCACCGAGGCCCTTCTGGCTCGGTCTTGGGGCCGTTCCCTAGAGTTCGCGCCATGACCCGACCCAGCACGCGCCTCGACGCGCGACTGCCCTGGATCGGGCTCGGTGCGGCGTTCGTGCTGGTCGCGCTGGCGATGCTGGTCCCGGCCGTCACGGGCTGGAACGTGCACGTGAACCACTTCCCGCCGCTGCACGCCGACTGGGGGCCCCGGGTGGGCCCCGGGACGCTGCCTGCGCTGGTCATCGCCGCGCTCGCCAGCTGGCGGGCGTTGGCCGTGGCCGAGCAGGCGTCCTGGCGGGCGCTGCTGCTCTGGTCCTTCCTGGCTGCCCTGGCGTGGATGCTGGCGCTGGCGCTGGTCGACGGGCTGGACGGCATCCAGAAGATCCTCGACACGCAGTACGAGTACCTCGGCACCGCACGCGCGTTGCACAACTTCGGCGACGCGCTGCCAGGCTGGGTAGGCAAGATCACCCACAACGTCGCGGTCTACTGGCCGACCCATGTCGGCGGGCACCCGCCGGGGGCCACGCTGTTCTTCTGGGTGCTGGTGCGGCTCGGGCTCGGCAGCGGGCTGAGTGCCGGGCTCGTCGTCACCGTGGTCGCGGCCACCACGCCACTCGCCGTACTGGTCACGATGCGGATTCTCGGTGCTGAGCGGCACGCACGACTGGCCGCACCGTTCCTGGTGTTCGGCCCGGCCGCGGTGTGGTCGGCGGTTTCAGCCGATGCCGTCTTCGGTGCCTTCGCGGCCTGGGGGATGGTGGCGCTTGCGCTTGCCGCCACGAGCCGGCGCTGGACGCCGCGCGTGCTGTGGTCGGTCGTCGCCGGACTGCTCCTCGGCTACCTGGTGATGATGTCCTACGGTCTGCCGCTGATGGGCTTGCTCGCCGTGGTGGTGCTGGTGCTGGCCCGCTCCTGGTGGCCGCTACCGATCGCGGTACTGACCGCTGTCGCCGTCGTGCTCGGTTTCGCGGCCTACGGTTTCTACTACTGGGACGCTCTGCCCGCGCTGCGCATCCGCTACTTCCAGGCGGTCGCCGGCCGGCGCCCGCCGTCGTACTGGATGTGGGCAAACCTCGCGGCCCTCGCACTCTCCGCCGGCCCGCTGATGGCGGCCGGGGTGGCGGTTCTGCTGCGCCGTGCCCGCGGTCTCCTTCGGGACAGGTCGACCCGCGTGGTCGCCGCCTTGTCACTGAGCGGCGTGGCGATGGTGGTCATCGCCGACCTCTCCCAGATGAGCCGGGCCGAGGTGGAGCGGATCTGGCTCCCGTTTGCGCCGTGGCTGCTGCTCTGCTGCGCGCTGCTTCCGGTGCGCTGGCGGAAGTGGGGCCTGGTCGGCCAGCTCGCCACGGCACTCGTCGTGCAGCACCTGCTCAAGACGGGCTGGTGATCACGGGAGTCTGTCCGGCCGGCGCGCGCAACGGGGCGTGGACGAAGTCGGCGATGCCTACCTCCGGAGTGACCTCGGCGACGAACCCTAGCTCCGTGGCCGCCAGCTCCGGTGAGGCCACGACGTGGCGGACGTCGCCGGTGCGGTACTCCCCCGTCACCGTGGGATCTTCTCCCCCGGACAGGATCCGGGCGACGTCCGCGATCGTCACCGGGTGGCCCGACGCGACGTTGTAGGCGGCAAAGGACTCGGTCACGGACTCGGCCGGACGCTCACGGGACGCCTCGACTCCGATCTCCCCCAGGCGCTCCAGGGCGAGCACGTTGGCGCGTGCGACGTCGGCGACGTGCACGAAGTCCCGCATCTGCCGACCGTCCTCGAAGACTTTCGGGCTTTCGCCCTTCTCCATCGAGGAACGGAAGATCGCGGCCACGCCGGAGTAGGGCGTGTCCCGAGGCATCCCTGGGCCGTAGACGTTGTGGTAGCGCAGCGCGATCGCCGCTGCCGGAGCCTGACGCACCCAGGCCCGGGCGTAGTGCTCCTGGGCGAGCTTGCTTGCCGCGTAGCTGCTGCGCGGGTCCATCGGGGCGTCCTCGGGCACCAGCGCCCAGCCCAACGGCCGGCCGCAGACCTGACACGAGTGGTCGAACCGACCCGCGTCGAGGTCGTCACGAGAGCGCGTACCGGGCCGTCGTACGCCGTGGTCGGGGCAGGTGTAGCGGCCCTCGCCGTAGACCACCATCGAGGAAGCCAGCACCAGTCGGTCGATGCCATGCCGGCTCATCGCGGAGAGCAGGGTGGCGGTGCCCAGGTCGTTGTGCCCGGCATAGAGCGGCAGGTCGGCGACGGTGACGCCCGCTCCGACCATTGCCGCCTGGTGGCAGACCGCGTCGACACCGTCGAGCAGGGCCTCCCACTCCGCGGGACGTCGTACGTCGCCGCGGACCACGCCCTCAGGCAGCGCCGTGTCGGCGGAGTGTGCCTGGGGGATCAGCGCGTCCAGGCCGACCACGTCGTGGCCGGCCGCGGAGAGCTGGTCGCAGATGGCTGCCCCGATGAAACCGGCGGCGCCGGTGACCAGGACCTTCATGGCAGCTCGAAGGGCAGCTCGATGCCGTCCATCCAGGTGCTGCACGTGCAGCCGGTCGGGTCGGGCAGGTCGCCGATCAACCGCTCCAGCAACGACTTGAGCCGCTCAATGTTCTGCTCGAACATTGCGAAGACCTCGGCCTGACTCACCCCTTCGCCCGCCTCGATGCCGGCGTCGAGGTCGGTCACCAGCGCCAGGGTCGAGTAACAGAGGCCCAGCTCGCGCGCCAGGACCGCCTCCGGGTGCCCGGTCATGTTGACCAGCGACCAGCCCTGCGCGGCATACGCCTGCGACTCGGCACGCGTGGAGAAGCGCGGCCCCTCGATGACGACCATGGTGCCGCCGGCGAGCACGTCCGGCTCGGTGGCCAGCACGTGCTCCCCGATCCGGGGGCAGTAGGGGTCGGCGAAGGGGACGTGGGCCGCCCCGGCGTCGACGTAGGTCTGGGTCCTGCCGCTGGTCCGGTCGACCAGCTGGTCGGGCAGGACCAGGGAGCCCGGGGGGAGATCGCGCCGCAGGCTGCCGACCGCACACGGGGCCAGGACCTGTCGGACCCCGAGACTGCGCAGCGCCCAGATGTTCGCGCGATACCTGATCTTGTGCGGCGGGAACTCGTGATGCGACCCGTGGCGCGGTAGGAACGCCACGGTCCGACCGGCCACCTCCCCCGTGGCGACGGACAGGTCGCCGTACGGCGTCTCCACGTCGTTCTCGGTCGGGCTCTCGAGGAACGAGTAGAAGCCGGAGCCGCCGATGACGGCGATCGCTGGGTCAGCCATGGACCGATTCTGGCAGCCGGGGTGCGCGGGCCACTACGCTGGGCATGCGGATGAGCTGGCCGGGCGACCGCGGCACTGGTGCTCGCACCGGTGCCGAGGAAGGTCCGGGCTCCACAGGGCAAGGTGGTGGGCAACACCCACCCGGGGCAACCCGCGGGAAAGTGCCACAGAAAACAGACCGCCATCGCTTGGCGGTGGTAAGGGTGAAACGGTGGTGCAAGAGACCACCAGCACGGCGGGCGACCGTCGTGGCTAGGCAAACCCCGCCTGGAGCAAGGTCAAGAAGGGTTCCGGTCTCGACCGGGGCTCGCGCGGATCGGGCGGCCCGCCCAACGATTCGCGGGTGGACTGCACGAGGTGGCCGGCAACGGTCACCCAAGATGGATGGTCGCCAACCGGGCGCTCGCGAGGGAGCCCGGGGAACAGAACCCGGCCTATGAGCCAGCTCATCCGCACTACCCCTCTGACCTGCGGTTATGCGGTCAGGTGGGGCTTACTGTGGACGTACTGTGGACAGGATTTCCAAGAGCGTTCTCGATCACTGACCTGCTGCGGTCGTCCTCGTCGCCCATGAGGTGCCCGTAGGTGTCCCAGGTCTCCACTGCTGACTTGTGGCCGAGCAGCGCCTGAAGCACCTTGATGGACTGTCCGGCACGGATCTGGATCGAGGCGAAGTAGTGACGCAGGTCGTGTGGGGTGGCGTCCGCTTCGATCTGCCGCGCGGCCTTCTGCCAGGCGGCGTGGAGTGTGCTCGTGGTGAGTGGTGAGCCACTCTCGGTGCTGAAGATCAGACCGGACTCGTGGTGGCCGTATGCCGCGACGTGGTCGCGGACCGCGTCCAGGACAACCTGGGCGACCGGGATCGTCCGGGTCGATGCCTCCGTCTTGGGTGATGAAAACGCCACTGAGTCGGACCGGCTGGTCCGGGAGAGCTGCCGGTCGACTCGGATCGTCGCGAAGTCGAACGCGACCCGGTCCAGGGTCAGGCCGAGGAGCTCTCCCCTGCGCATGCCTGTGCCAGCGCCGAGCGTGACGAAGGCGCGATAGCGCGCGGGCATGGCCTCTCGGAGTGCAGAACTGTGGAAGGGTCGACGGCCGATCCCATCCGTCGGTCAATCCCGGAGCTCGTCGGCGCGGACTGCATCGATGACCTCGATCTGCTCCGCCACGCTGGGGTCCCGTCCGTGTCGCTGACATCGCGGCTCGCGCCCAGATGAGCCCGGGCCACGTCATGTACTACTTCCAAAGGCGCGACCGGATCGTGAGCGAGACACTCTTGTACGCCGAGGGCCAACTCGCCACCAAGCGGGACAG
>JBBSVL010000097.1:0-8746 GCA_038233595.1 Propionibacteriales bacterium
GGCTGGTCGAGCCGATGCTCGGTGGTGTCTACGCCGGGCACTCCCGGGAGCTGTCCGCCCGAGCAGCGGTGCCCGGACTGGTGGCCAGGCTCGACGGCGAGCACTCCCTGACCGCCGCTGCTGCCGCGGCGATGCAGCCCGTCCCAGGACCCGGGGAGACACCCGCCCCGGTCTTCGCGGGCATCTCCGGGGGAGTGGGCCGGCTTCCGGACGCTGTGGCGGCGGCCAGTGGCGCGCTTGTCGAGACCGGCGCGATGGTCCGCTCGCTGAGCCGGACGACCGACGGCTGGGAGCTCGAGGTCGGCCCGACCCGTGCGCCGCGGCAGGTGTCTTGCGACGCCGTGGTGCTGGCCACCCCGGCGCGTCCGACCGCGCGGCTTCTGGAGCGCGTCGCCCCAGCCGCGGCCCGTGAGCTGGACGGTGTGGAGTACGCCTCGATGGCCGTGGTCACCCTGGCCTTCACCGAGCGCGATCTGCCGGTGACCACCGGTTCGGGGTTCCTGGTGCCTCCCGTCGACGGCCACGCGGTCAAGGGCGTGACGTACTCCTTCGCGAAGTGGGGGTGGGTCGCCGGCGCCGGGCGTGAGGACGACGTACGGCTGCTGCGCTGCTCGATCGGCCGGCACCGCGAGGAGCACGTGCTCCAGGTGCCCGACGAGGAGCTGGTCGGCGCTGCGCTGCGGGACCTGGCCGACGCGGTCGGGCTCAGCGTGCTCCCGGTCGACAGCCACGTGCAGCGCTGGGGCGGTGGGCTTCCGCAGTACGCCGTGGGCCACGTCGCCCGGGTGCACCGGGTCCGGGCCGGACTGCTCGGTGTCCCCGGGATCGCGGTCTGCGGGGCGGCCTACGACGGGGTGGGGATCCCGGCCTGCGTCGCCTCTGCGCACCTGGCCGTGGACAAGGTGCTTGCCGACCTCGATGACGTCGGTTGAACCCCGGCGAGGACAATGGCCCCATGAGCAAGCCTGCGAACAAGCCAGACGGCAAGCGCGCCAAGGAGCTGAACGACACGGTGCGCTACACGATGTGGTCGGTATTCCGGCTGCGGGACCCGTTCGGCGCTGCTGACACTGCCGACCGGGGTGGCGAGACCGAGGAGCTGGAGAAGTTCCTGGCCGGCCTGGCCGAGGGGGACGTGGTGGTGCGCGGGCTCTACGACGTGAGCGGGCTGCGGGCCGACGCCGACCTGATGGTGTGGTGGCACGCCGCGTCGTCGGACCAGCTGCAGGACGCCTACAACGGTTTTCGCCGCACCGGGTTCGGTGGCCGGCTCGAGCCCGTGTGGTCCCAGATGGCGCTGCACCGGCCCGCGGAGTTCAACAAGAGCCACATCCCGGCGTTCCTGGCCGACGAGGAGGGCCACGCCTACGTCTGTGTCTACCCGTTCGTGCGGTCCTACGAGTGGTATCTCCTCGACGACTCCGAGCGCCGCCGGCTGCTCGCCGAGCACGGCCAGATGGCCCGCGAGTACCCCGACGTCCGGGCCAACACCGTGGCGTCCTTCGCGCTCGGCGACTACGAGTGGGTGCTGGCCTTCGAGGCCGACGAGCTGCACCGGATCGTCGACCTGATGCGGCACCTGCGCGGCTCCGAGACCCGCCGGCACGTGCGCGCCGAGGTGCCCTTCTACACCGGGCGCCGGCTCAGCCCGGCAGGGCTCCTCGCTCTGCTGCCCTGACGCCGTCCTGCCTGACGCCGTCGGTCTCAGCCGCTAGTTTTGGCCGTCGGTTTTGGCCGGCTCCAGCGTCATCGAGATCGAGTTTATGCAGTACCTCTGGTCGGTGGGGGTGTCGTAGCCCTCGCCCTCGAACACGTGGCCCAGGTGGGAACCGCAGTTCGCGCAGCGCACCTCGGTGCGCACGCTGAACATCGAGCGGTCCTCGATCTCGACCACGGCGTCCTTGGCCAAGGGGGTGTAGAACGACGGCCAGCCGCAGTGCGAGCCGAACTTGGTCTCGGAGCGGAACAGCTCGGCCTGGCAGGCCCGGCAGCGGTAGACGCCCTCGGTGATGGTGTCGGTGTACTCCCCGACATTCGGGCGCTCGGTGCCGGACTTGCGCAGCACGTCGTACTCGGCCGGTGTGAGCTGCTCGCGCCACTCGGCGTCACTCTTCTGGAGCGGGTAGGTCTCGACGCCGGTCTCGACGCGCTCGCTGGCGCTCGCTGCTCGACCTGAATCGCTGGCGCTCGCTGCTCGACCACCGGAACTCTGCTGGGCACTCTTCGACTTCCACATGTTGTTCACGGTACCCGTCAACGCCACACACCCCCTTGGTGATTCCACACCCTCGGCTGAGACAGTGGCAGGCATGGAGAGCACCCAGATCCGCGTGGCCCAGCGACCCGTCGGCGAGCCCGACGCGAGCACCTTCCAGACGGTGCGGACGCCGTTGCCGGAGCCGAAGGAGGGCGAGGTGCTGCTGCAGGTGCGCTTCTTGTCCCTCGACCCCTACATGCGTGGGCGGCTCAGCGCCGCCAAGTCCTACGCCGACCCCGTCGAGGTGGGTGCTGTGATGGTGGGCGGCACGGTCTGTGAGGTGCTCGAGTCCCGGCATCCCGATCTGGTGGTGGGGGACCAGGTGCTGTCCTACTCCGGCTGGCAGACCCACGCGGTCGAGAGCGGTGACGCCCTGCGCAAGCTCGATCCCGAGGCCGCACCGGTCTCGACGGCGCTCGGTGTGCTTGGGATGCCCGGCTTCACGGCGTACGCCGGCCTGCTGGAGATCGGCAAGCCGCAGCTGGGCGAGACTGTGGTCGTCGCGGCCGCGACCGGGCCGGTCGGCTCCGCGGTGGGGCAGATCGCGAAGCTCAGAGGGGCGCGCGCGGTCGGGATCGCTGGCGGGCCGGACAAGGTGCGGGCGCTGACCGAGGAGTTCGGGTTCGACGTGGGCGTCGACCACCGGGCGCCCGACTTCGTCGAGCAGCTGGCGACGGCCACGCCAGAGGGGATAGACGTCTACTTCGAGAACGTCGGCGGCCCGGTGTTCGACGCGGTGCTGCGCCGGCTGAACCTCTACGCACGCGTTCCGGTCTGCGGGCTGGTCGCCAACTACAACGCCACCGAGGCGCCGCCGGGGCCCGATCGGATGCCGGCACTGCTCGGCCAGATCCTGACCAGGAGCCTGACCGTCCGCGGCTTCATCCAGTCCGAGTTCACCCGGAGCCACGGCCGGGACTTCGTGCGCGAGATGTCGCAATGGGTGCTGGACGGCTCGGTACGCTACCGCGAGGATGTGGTCGACGGGTTGGACCGGGCTCCTTCTGCTTTTGCGGGGATGCTTCGGGGGGACAACTTCGGCAAGCTGCTGGTGCGCGTGTCGTAGCCCACCGTCAGTTGTGTGACCCACCTCTCGGGTGGTTGTCCTGTTCAGTGAACATGTGTTTACTGAACCCCAGTTGCCCGAGAGAAGGAGAGCGGTCTTGTCCGTGCTCGATCGCGTGTCCTGGGACGGTGTCCGCAAGGTGGGCTCCCGTCTCACCACGCCACTGCTGCCCGACGACTACCTGACCCTGATCAACCCGCTCTGGACCACGCGCGAGCTGCGCGGGTCGGTGGTCGAGGTGATCCCGGAGACCGACGACGCCGCGACCGTGGTGATCAAGCCTGGCTGGGGCTGGTCCTACGACCACCACCCGGGCCAGTACATCGGCATCGGGGTGCAGCTCAACGGGAAGTTCCACTGGCGCTCCTACTCGGTGAGCTCACCGCCCGAGCGTGACGGAAAGTCCTTCTCGATCACGGTGCGGGCGATGCCGGAAGGGTTCCTCTCCGAGCACCTGGTCAGCGGTCTGGCTCCGGGCACGATCATCCGGCTGGCGCTGCCGACCGGCGACTTCGTGCTGCCCAACCCGCCGCCCGAGAAGATCCTGTTCCTGGTGGCCGGCAGCGGGGTCACCCCCGTGATGTCCATGCTCCGCACCCTGTCGCGGCGGGGCACCGTGCCCGACGTCGTACTCAGCTACTCCTCACCGACGCCGGAACGGATGATCTTCCGCGAGGAGCTGCTCGATCTGGTCGAGCGACACCCCACCCTGACGCTGCACGAGCGGCACACCGACACCGAGGGGATGCTCGAGCTGACCGAGCACCTCGACGAGCTCTGCCCCGACTGGCGCGAGCGGGAGGTCTGGGCCTGTGGTCCCGGCCCGATGCTCGACGCTGCGGAGCAGCACTGGGAGAAGACAAGCCTGGCCGAGCGGCTGCACCTCGAGCGGTTCTCCCTGAACTTCGCCGGTGACGGTGGCGAGGGCGGCACGATCACCTTCCAGAACTCCGGCAAGACCACCAAGGTCGACGGCGCCACCACTGTGATGGAGGCGGGCGAGGCCGCCGGTGTCGGGATGCCGTACGGCTGCCGCGCCGGGATCTGCCACACCTGCACGCTGACCTTGATCTCGGGCAAGGTGCGCGACCTGCGCAACGGAGATGAGTTCTCCGAGCCCAACGAGAACATCCAGACCTGCATCACCGTCCCCGTGGGCGAGTGCGTGCTCAACATCTGAACCTGACCCGTCCGTCGAGCAGCGAGCACCAGCGATTCAGGTCGAGCAGCGAGCGCCAGCGAGCGCGTCGAGAACCGCGGCGGGACCAACCCAACGAAAGGACGACACGATGGCTATTGCTGACGTGAAGGACTACACCCACCTCACCCTCGAGGATGTCGAGGAGCTCGGGCGCGAGCTCGACGCCATCCGGGGCGAGATCGAGGAGTCGCGCAACGACGACGACGCGGCCTACATCTACAAGATGATCAAGATCCAGCGCCGCTTGGCCGCGGCCGGCCGGGTCACCCTGTTCGCCAGCTTCTTCCCGCCCGCCTGGGTCGCCGGCACGGCGATGCTCGGCACGGCCAAGATCCTGGAGAACATGGAGATCGGCCACAACGTGATGCACGGCCAGTGGGACTGGATGAACGACCCCGAGGTGCACTCCAGCAACTGGGAGTGGGACACCGCCCAGCCGGCCGAGCAGTGGAAGCACAGCCACAACTACATCCACCACCAGTTCACCAACGTGCTGGGCTACGACAACGACATCGGCTACGGCATCCTGCGGATGGCGCGTGAGCAGAAGTGGCACCCGGTGAACCTCGGGCAGCCGGTCTACAACGCTTTGCTGGCGACCCTGTTCCAGTGGGGCGTCGCGCTGCACGACCTCGACCTCGAGGCGATCCGCAAGCGCGAGAAGGACCCGCGCGTGATGAAGAAGCAGCTCAAGCAGATCGGCCGCAAGATCCGCGGCCAGATCACCAAGGACTACGTCGTCTTCCCGCTGCTGAGCGGGCCGGCCTTCATGAGCACGATCACGGCGAACGCGACCGCCAACCTGATGCGCAACCTGTGGTCCTACATGATCATCTTCTGCGGTCACTTCCCGGACGGTGCGATGCACTTCACCGAGGAGGAGATCGAGGACGAGACCCGCCCGGAGTGGTACCTGCGCCAGATGCTCGGCTCGGCCAACTTCGAGGGCGGCAAGCTGCTGCACGTGATGAGCGGCAACCTCGGCCACCAGATCGAGCACCACCTGTTCCCGGACCTGCCGAGCAACCGCTACGCCGAGATCGGCGTGAAGGTGCGCGCCCTTTGCGAGAAGTACGACATCCCCTACACCACGGGCCCGTTGCACAAGCAGTACGGCCAGGTGTTGCGCACGATCACCAAGCTGGCCCTGCCGAACCGGATGAGCAAGGACGACAGCCCGACACCTCCTTCCCCGATCGACCGCAGGCGCAAGACCGACGCGCAGCGCGGGACCCGGCGGCTGGAGACCGGGAAGTACATGTCCCGCGCCACAGCATGATCGGGACGACCGGGCTCGACGAGCGGCCCCGGGACCCCGAGCTGGGGGTTCCGGTGCCCTTCGCCTGTGAGTACGACGACGGACGTGCCTCGGTCACCCTGCTGAACAAGAAGCGGGTGACGCAGTGCGCGCTGAGCCGGATCTGCGGTGTCTGCGGCGACAGCCTGGGCAACCCGGTGGGGTTCCTGGGCAGCATGGCGGAGCTGGACCGGCTGGCGTTCCACTTCCCGCCGGTGCACCCGGCGTGTGGTTCGGCGGTCGTCACCGCCTGCACCGGGACCGGCTTGGCAGTGCTGGGCCAGGACGAGCCGGTCTCCGAGTGGGTGCTGGTCACCACCGGTGGGTTCGAGCACGAGCGCCCGCAGGCCGGTGCGGTCGACCGACGCCCGACGTTCCGCCCCAACTCGGTGGTCAGGATGCGAGCGTTCTGAGCGGCTCGAGCGGCTACTGCACCCGGCGTGACAGCGGATTGGTCGACACCGAGTTGTACACCGAGAACGCCATCTCGTCACTGAGGTAGCGGTCGTCCGACCACTCCACGGGCGCCCCCGTTGGATCCGTCGTACGCCGCAGTGCGCGCAGTAACGGTCGGCGCGCGGGAATGCCGAGCAGCCGCGCGTCGTCGGCGGTGGCCGCGACCGCGGACAGCACGTGCTCGGCGCGTTCGAACCGGACCCCTTGGGCCTCGAGTGCGGAAGTGATCGAACCGTCCTGCGCATCGACGCCCACGAGCAGCCGCCCGACCGGCTCCGGGAACGCGGTCCGCTCGACCATCACCGCACGCCCGTCCAGCAGTCGGACCCGGGTCATCACATGCACCCGGTCGCCGGTCTTGAGATCGAGCTCCCGGACCTCCCGGTCGATGGCGGGGCGGGGCTGGAAAGAGACCAGCCGTGCGGACGGCACCGCACCCACCGCGCGCGCCCAGGCAGAGAAGCTCCTGAGCTCGTTGAAGTCCTGTACCCGCGATCCCACAACCACCCGACGCGACCCACGCCGGGAGGCCAGCAGGCCCTCCTCACGCAGGACGGCGAACGCCTGGCGCACAGTGCCGCGCGACACCGTGTACCTTTCGGCGAGCTCGTGCTCGGAAGGCAGCCGCCGGTCGTCATACGCGCCCGCGAGGATCGAGTCCTTGAGCTCGGTCGCGACCCGGCGGTAGAGCACCATGTCGTCCTGCTCCTCGGCCACCGCAGCACGGTACCAACGCCGCTGCGGCTGGGGACCGGGAGGACATGTCCCGCGCCACACCATGATCGGGACGACCGCCCTAGGCTGGACAGCGTGAAGCCACTCCTCGCGATCGTGCTGCTGGTGTGCCTCGGTGCGTGCTCGACCGGCGGCCGAGCGCCGGCGCCCGGCGGCTCGTCAGCTCCAGCCGTGGCGACGAAGGCGGGCGTCTGTGTCGAGGTGCGTGCCGGCATCGACGCGTTCAACCAGGGGGACTTCCAGAAGACGGTCGCGCACTTCCGAACCGCGCTCCCGCTCGCCGAGGCAGCGGCTGCGCGGGACCACTCCCGGGACGCGGACGATCTGGCCGAGGCGGTGAAGTACTACGCCGAGCTCGCGCCGGACGCCTATCCCGAGAGCTCGCGTACCTCGTCGTCCTTCGCACGGTACAAGCAGATCACCCTCAGCCAGTGCGAGGGCGGGGGTCAGGAACCCCCGAGCGGGTCCCCGGGGACCACGGTCTGATGGCGGCGAAGACGCCGGCCGCGGAGGTCGACGCCGGCGGACGTGCCGTGCGGGTCAGCAACCCCGACCGGGTGATCTACCCGGCCACGGCCACCACTGCCGAGGTCACCAAGCTGATGGTGGTGGAGTACTACGTCGCCGTCGGCGCTGGCATCTTGCGGGCGCTCCAGGACCGCCCGACCGCGTTGGAGCGCTGGCCGAAGGGGGTCCTCGAGGGCATCAGGCTCTCCACCGGGCGCGGCGACAAGTCCGACGCGTTCTACCAGAAACGGGTGCCGATGGGCGCGCCGTCGTACGTCGAGTCGGCGCGGATCACCTTCCCCAGCGGACGCGAGGCCGACGAGGTGTGCACCACGGAGCTGGCCACCGTGGCCTGGTGCGCCCAGATGGGCACCTTGACCTTCCATCCGTGGCCGGTCCGTCGTACCGACGTGGACCACCCCGACGAGCTGCGGATCGACCTCGACCCGCAGCCGGGCACCGACATCCGGGACGCCGTGCGCGTTGCTGCTGTGGCCCGTGAGCTGCTGGACGAGCTCGGCCTGGTCGGCTTCCCGAAGACCTCCGGCAACCGTGGTATCCACATCTACGTCCGCATCGAGCCACGCTGGGAGTTCACCGACGTCCGGCACGCCGCGATCGGCTTCGGCCGCGAGCTGGAGCGACGCGACGACGGCGTCACCACGAAGTGGTGGAAGGAGGAGCGTGGAGCGCGGATCTTCGTCGACTTCAACCAGAACTCTCGTGACCGCACGATCGCCTCGGCGTACTCCCTGCGCCCGATCCCGGGCGCACCCGTCTCGATGCCGCTGACCTGGGAGGAGCTCGCCGAGGTCACCGACCCGAAGGTCTTCAACCTGCACACCGCCCCGCAGCGTTTCGCCGAGCGTGGCGACGCGATGGCCGCGATCAACGACGTCGCCTGTGACCTGCAGCCGCTGCTGGACCTGTACGACGCCTCGCAGGGTGGGGAGATGCCCTATCCCCCCGACTACCCCAAGATGCCCGGCGAGCCGCCCCGGGTGCAGCCGAGCCGGAAGAACGCCGCCAACTGGGATGAACCGGCCTGATGGCTACAGGCCGGTGACGCCCTCACCCTGGCCGGCCTGCTCGTCGAAGTTCTCGTGCTCGAGCAGGTGCAGCACGGGTACGCCGAGCTTGCGCCTGGCACGTGAGGTCCAGTCGAGATGGAAGAACTCCGAGACGACGTGCGGGTTGGTCAGGATGATCGCCTCGCGGGCGTCGACC
>JBBSVL010000098.1:0-8712 GCA_038233595.1 Propionibacteriales bacterium
CATGAGCATTCTCGACCTCCAACCTGGGTCCAGGTCCAGGTCCGGAGCCGCCCGCGCCGGCACCGGCATGGCCGTGGCTTCGATGCTCTGCGTCCAGCTCGGACTGGCCGTCTCCGTCGACCTGTTCGACCAGATCAGTCCCGAGGGAGCGGCCTGGCTCAGGCTCGCCTGGGCCGGAGTCATCCTGCTGGTCCTGGTGCGGCCGCGACCCAGCGACTTCGGACGACGTGGCCTGCTGGCAGGCGTCGCGCTGGGAGTGGTGACCGCCGGCCTCACCATGCTCTTCATGGAGGCGGTCGCCCGGCTTCCGCTGGGCACCGCAAGCGCGTTGGAGTTCCTAGGCCCCCTCGGCGTCGCGGTCACCCGTAGCCGGGGCGGGCGGCTGTTGCTGTGGCCGCTGCTCGCCGCGGTCGGCGTGGTGCTGCTCACCGAGCCCTGGCACGGCGGCGCTGACCTGGTCGGAGTGGGATTCGCACTCGGCGCCGCGGCTTGTTGGGCGTCCTACATCCTGCTGACCCAGCTGGTGGGTGACGAGGTCACCGGACTGCATGGGCTGGCCGTCTCTCTGCCGGTCGCCGCTGTGGTTGCGACGCTCGTCGCCGGGCCGAGCGCGCTGCCCTCGATGACCTGGCAGCTGGTGCTGGTCGGCTTCGGCCTGGCGATCCTGCTCCCCGTCGTTCCGTTCAGCCTGGAGATGCTCGCCCTGCGCCGGCTGACCACGCCGGCGTTCGGCACCCTGATGAGCCTGGAGCCGGCGTTCGCCCTGATGATCGGGCTGCTCGTGCTGCACCAGGTGCCGGGTCTGTGGCCGGTGATCGGCATCGGGTTCGTGGTGGCCGCCGGGGTCGGCGCCGAGCGCACCGGCGCTCGCGCGCCCGGCGCTCAGCCACGACCGATCAACCCGGCGGTGCGGGATCCGGACCCGGCGCCCACGCCCTGAACGGCCGGAGCGAACAACCGGTTCGGCGTCGGACCGGACGCGGCTCGGAGAGCTCCCGCCAGCGGGAGCAGCCGGACCGGTCCGCCACCGACGAGCGTCAGCGGGTCGAGGTAGGTGTCGCCCCTCAGCAGACCCCAGTGCAGGCAGGCGCGGGGAAAGCAGTGCGAGGCACCGGTCTGCAGGGCGCCGATCCGCTGTCCCTTCGCCACGTGGTCGCCGACATGGACGTCCGGGGCGACCGGCTCGTAGCTGGTGCGAAGCATGCCGTGGTCGACGACCACCACGCCGCGGCCGGCAAGGGTGCCGGCGAACGTGATCTGGCCGGCCTCGGCGGCTCGCACCGGCTGGCCAGGTCGTCCCAGCAGGTCGACCCCGCGGTGTCCCGAGCCCCAGGCGGTCGCGGGGGGCTCGAACCCGCGGACCACCGCAGGCAGCGGGTCCATCGGCCACACGCCGGCGCCGCTCGAGCCTCCGACCAGGGTCAGGAGGGCGGTCAGCGCGAGGGTCAGGGAGGAGACGGGGGCCATCTCGACAGCGTGCTTGCCCGAGCGCGGTCGTCCGAGAGGCGGTCCAGGACCTGTGCAGGGCGGCGCTGCATCCCACGGTTGTGCACGCGAAGCGGTCGGTAGTGCAGCCCGATTGGTGCCCGACCCATCCGCTCACCTAGACTTCGACCAGCAACCCGTGTGGGTTGACTTCGCACGCTCGTTTCCATACCGCCTCCCCCGGGGGGGTGGATCACGTGGGGCGACGGCCTTCGGTCCCGGTCGGCAACGGCTGGGTGGGGTCGCCGTCCGAGCGTCAGGGCAGGCGGCACCCGCCGTACTGCGACGAACTGAGAAACCGGTTCGGACGGCTCACGCTGCCCGGACCCCGTACCAGGAGGATCGACCGCCCATGGCCGTCGTCACCATGCGCCAGCTCCTTGAGAGCGGCGTCCACTTCGGGCACCAGACCCGTCGTTGGAACCCCAAGATGAAGCGCTTCATCATGACCGAGCGCAACGGCATCTACATCATCGACCTGCAGCAGTCGCTGTCCTACATCGACACCAGCTACGCGTTCGTCAAGGACGTCGTGGCCAAGGGCGGGACGATCATGTTCGTCGGCACCAAGAAGCAGGCGCAGGAGGCGATCGCCGAGCAGGCGACCCGCGTGGGCATGCCCTACGTCAACCAGCGCTGGCTGGGCGGCATGCTGACCAACTTCCAGACCATGCACCAGCGGATCAACCGGCTCAAAGAGCTCGACGACATCGACTTCGACACCGTTGCGGGCAGTGGTCGCACCAAGAAGGAGCTGCTCCACATGAGGCGGGAGCAGATCAAGCTCGACAGGACCCTCGGCGGTATCCGTGACATGGGTCGTACGCCGTCCGCGGTGTGGATCGTCGACACGAACAAGGAGCACCTTGCGGTCGAGGAGGCGCGCAAGCTGCACATCCCGATCATCGCGATCCTGGACTCCAACTGCGACCCCGACCTGGTCGACTTCCCGATCCCGGGCAACGACGACGCGATCCGCGCCGTGGGGCTGCTGACCCGCGTGGTCGCCGACGCCGTGGCCGAGGGCCTGATCGCCCGCTCCGGCGCCCGGACCGAGGGCGGATCAGATGCAGCCGGGGACGCTGGCATCGGGGCCGGCGAGCCGCTCGCCGACTGGGAGCGCGACCTGCTCCAGGGCGACCAAGAAGACTCGGGCAAGGTCGTCGCTGCTGCTGTTCGAGCCACCGGGGGTGCCACCGCGACTCCGGCCACGACCGAGGCGCCGGCCACTCCGGCTGCCGAGTCCACCGGAGCATCGGCCGAGTCCACCGAGGCACCCGCCGAAGCCCAAGAAGCTCCCGCGACTCCCGCGGCTCCCGCGGTGACCGAGGCTGAGGCCCCGATAGCCCCGGTAGGCCCGGCACCGGAGGCTCCTGCAGCTGAAGCTCCGGCTCCCGCGGCCCCGTCGGCCCCGTCGGCTGGGACCAGTGACGACGCGCCGTACGGCGCCGACTCCGCCAAGGCCAACGAGGACGGCTCCGGCCCCGAAGGCTTCGGGATCAAGGGCAACGCGGACTCGATGAAGTTCCACGGTCCGACCAGCCCCTGGTACGACCGGACCAAGGCCGAGGTCTGGTTCAGGACGCCCGAGGCGGCGGAAGCCGCCGGCTTCGTGAACGCCCAGAAGCCCGACGACACCGCGCCGGCTGACAGCACCACCTGACACTCGACCGACTGACTCTAAGCACTGAGGGGACAGGCACATGGCGAACTTCTCCGCCGCAGACGTCAAGAAGCTCCGCGACCTCACGGCCGCGGGGATGTTGGACTGCAAGAAGGCGCTCGAGGAGGCTGACGGCGACTTCGACGCGGCAGTCGACATCCTGCGCACCAGGGGCGCAGCCAAGGCGGCCAAGCGTGGTGCCGAGCGGGAGGCCACCTCCGGTCTGGTCGCCACCTCCGGCGGCGCGCTGGTCGAGCTGAACTCCGAGACCGACTTCGTGGCCAAGAACGACGACTTCGTCAAGGTCGCACAGCGGATCGCCGACGTGGCCGACCAGGTCAAGGCCGGCGACGCGGAGGCCCTCAAGGCTGCCTCGCTCGACGACAAGACTGTCGGTGAGGTGGTGGAGAACCTCGCGATCACCATCGGCGAGAAGATCGAGCTCGGCCGGGTGGCGTACTTCGAGGGTCCGGTGGTGACCTACATGCACAAGCGGGCCTCCGACCTGCCTCCGGCCGTGGGTGTCCTGGTCGCCTACGACGGTGGCGACGCGGACGCAGCTCGTGGTGCCGCGATGCAGATCGCGGCCATGAAGCCGCAGTACCTCAGCCGCGACGACGTCCCTACCGACATCGTCTCCAAGGAGCGTGAGATCGCCGAGGCGACCTCACGCGAGGAGGGCAAGCCCGAGCAGGCGATCGCCCGGATCACCGAGGGCCGGTTGAACGGCTTCTTCAAGGAGGTCGTGCTGCTCGAGCAGCCGTCGGTGACCGACTCCAAGCAGTCGGTCAAGGCGGTCCTCGAGGGCGCCGGTGTCACCGTGAAGCGCTTTGCTCGCTTCGAGGTCGGCGCTTGATCGGTTAGGTTTCGCACTGTTCATCCGCCGTCCAGCACGCCGCAAGGAGCATGCCGATGACCGGCTACCACCGGGTCCTGCTCAAGCTGTCCGGCGAGGTCTTCGGCGGTGGCAAGGTGGGTGTCGACCCTGACGTCGTCCAGGCGATCGCCCGTGAGATCGCGGGCGTGCAACGATCCGGCGTCCAGGTGGCCGTGGTCACCGGCGGCGGCAACTTCTTCCGTGGTGCCGAGCTCCAGCACCGTGGCATGGACCGGGCCCGGGCCGACTACATGGGCATGCTCGGCATCGTGATGAACTGCCTGGCGTTGCAGGACTTCCTGGAGAAGGAAGGCGTCGAGACGCGGGTGCAGACCGCGATCACGATGGGTCAGGTCGCCGAGCCCTACATCCCGCGCAAGGCGATCCGGCACTTGGAGAAGGGCCGTGTGGTGATCTTCGGCGCCGGCATGGGGCTGCCGTACTTCTCGACCGACACGGTCGCGGTGCAGCGGGCCCTGGAGAGCCGGTGCGAGGTGGTACTCGTGGCGAAGAACGGCGTGGACGGTGTCTACACCGCCGACCCGCGGAAGGACCCGACGGCGGTCAAGCTCGACACCCTCACCTACGGCGAGGCGATCGCCAAGGGCCTGCGGATCATGGACCAGACCGCGTTCGCCCTGTGCGGTGAGAACATGCTGCCGATGATCGTGTTCGGGATGCAGCCGGAGGGAAACATCCTCAAGGTCGTCCAGGGTGAGAAGATCGGCACGCTGGTCAGTGCCCAGGGCTCACCCGCGCCCTGACCAGGCAGACCACGGATCTGCCCAGGGGGCAGCGAGGAGACGCAGTGATCAACGAGACGCTCAAGGACGCCGACCAGAAGATGGGCAAGGCCGTCGAGGTGACCCGGGAGGAGTTCGCCGCGATCCGCGCCGGTCGTGCCCACCCGAGCATGTTCGCCAAGCTGACCGCCGACTACTACGGCAGCCCGACGCCGATCCAGCAGCTGGCGGGCTTCACCGCGCCCGAGGCCCGGGTGATCCTGGTCCAGCCCTACGACATGGGTGCGCTGCCGGCCATCGAGCGCGCGATCCGCGACTCGGACCTGGGGGTCAACCCCTCCAACGACGGCAAGCTGATCCGCTGCGTGTTCCCGGAGCTGACCGAGGAGCGCCGCAAGGAGTACACCAAGGTCGCGCGGGCCAAGGCCGAGGACGGCCGGGTCTCGGTGCGCAACATCCGGCGCAACGCCAAGCAGTCGCTGGAGAAGCTGGAGAAGGACGGCGAGGTCGGCAAGGACGACGTGACCGGTGCCGAGAAGCGGCTCGACGGCGCCACCAAGGCGCACACCGACCAGATCGACGAGATGCTCAAGCACAAGGAGTCCGAGCTGCTCGAAGTCTGAGCGGCGAGGACCACACGATGACCGACACAGGCGCGCACCTGCAGCCAAAGAGCCGGGCGGGACGTGACCTCCCCAAGGCGGTTGCCTCCGGTGTCGCGCTCGGCGTCGTGATCATCGCCTCCCTGGTTTTCTGGAAGCCGGGCTTCATGCTGGTGGTCGCCGCTTCCGTCGTGGTGGCGATCTGGGAGCTGCACCGGGGTTTCGAGGCCAAGGGGATCGACCTTCCGCAGGAGCCACTGATGCTCGGCGGTGTGCTGATGGTGGTCGTGGCGTTCCTGTACGGCGCGCCGGCCCTGGTCACTGCGACCGCCGTCACCGGGTTGATCACGATGCTCTGGTTGTTGCGGCGGGGGGTCGAGGGGTTCGTCAGCGACTCGACGGCCTCGATCTTCACGATCTTCTACGTGCCGTTCCTCGGCGCCTTCGTCGCCCTGCTGCTGGCCGAGGACAAGGGTGTGAAGGCTGTTGTCACCTTCATCCTGGTGACGATCGCCTCCGACATCGGCGGCTACATCGCCGGTGTGCTGTTCGGCAGGCACCCGATGGCCCCGGTGATCTCGCCGAAGAAGACCTGGGAGGGTTTCGCGGGCTCGGGAATCGCCTGCGTCCTCGTGGGCGTCGTGCTGACCGAGACCTACCTCGACAGTGACTGGTGGATCGGCGTCGCGCTGGGTCTGATCGCGGTGGTGATGGCCACCCTCGGTGACCTGTGCGAGTCGGTGATCAAGCGTGACCTCGGGATCAAGGACATGAGCCAGGTGATCCCCGGACACGGTGGGCTGATGGACCGGCTCGACTCGTTGTTGGCGACGGCAGCGCCGATCTGGCTGCTGCTGCACTACCTGGTCTTCTAGACCCGCCCTGATGCCCGCCCGACACGTGCACCTGGTGCGCCACGGACTGCCACTGGTCGACGTCGACGCGGCTGCCTCCGACTGGACGCTCGACCCTGCGGTAGCCGGCTCGGTCCGGGCGCTGCGCGGGTCGGGGCGGCTGCCCGAACGGGCGACCTGGTTCACCTCTCCGGAGCCCAAGGCGCTCGAGACAGCGCGGCTGCTGACCGACGGGAGAGTCGAGGTCGTCGAGGCCCTGCGCGAGCAGGTGCGCCTGCAAGCAGGCTGGATCGACGACTTCGACGGGGTGCTCGCGCAGGCCTTCGCCCACCCCGAGCGACCGGCGTACGACGGGTGGGAGCCGCTCGAGTCGACCCGGCGTCGAGCCACGTCTGCCGTACGCGACCTGCTCCGCCAGCACCCGACCGGTGACCTGGTGCTGGTCGGCCACAGCACCTGTCTGGCCCTGGTCGCTGCAGAGCTCACCGGCACCCAGGTCAACCCGTTCGCGCCGGCGGCGATGGGGTTCCCCGACGTGGTCACCGTGCGGATGAGCTCGCCGGCCCATCCTGGACCCCTCTCCTTCCGTGCGGTCGTCGCGGTTTCGGTGGTGCTGACCCTTGCCGAGTTTCTCACCTGGCGTGCCACCCTGACCGTGGGTTGGGTGATCGGCCCGGCGCTCGTCCTTGCCGCGCTGGTGGCCGTGCCCAGGCGTGGCCGCGACCTCGGCGTGTCGCTGATCGCGGTGGCGCTGATCGCGGCCTTCCTAATGACCCTTCTGGTGCTCGGCTACCCCCGGCTGCAGTGAGTCCGAACGCGACCAGTTCGTCCAGGACGGCTGCGGGTGGGAGAATCGAACCGACATGAGCGAACCCATCAAGACTCTTCCCCTCGTCTTCGACGAGCCCGTCGGGCGGCGCAAGCCACCTCGGCACCTCGCCGACCTCGACCTTGCCGGGCGCACTGCGCTGCTCACCGACAAGGGGCTGCCGGGCTTCCGTGCCAAGCAGCTCTCGACCCACTACTTCGCCCGGCTGGTCGATGACCCGGCGCAGATGACCGACCTGCCTGCCGAGTCGCGGGCCGAGCTGGTGGGGGCGCTGCTGCCGCGGTTGATGACACCGTTGCGGACGCTCGAGGCCGACAAGGGCGCCACGCGCAAGACCCTGTGGAGGCTGTTCGACGGCGCCCTGGTCGAGTCGGTGCTGATGCGCTATCCCGATCGGGTCACCATGTGCGTCTCGTCCCAGGCGGGCTGCGGGATGGCCTGCCCGTTCTGCGCGACGGGGCAGGGTGGGCTGCAGCGCAACATGTCGACCGCCGAGATCGTCGAGCAGGTCGTCGCCGGAGCCCGGTCGCTGGCCCGCGGCGAGGTCCCCGGCGGTCCCGGCCGGGTCTCCAACGTGGTGTTCATGGGCATGGGCGAGCCGATGGCCAACTACCGGGCCGTGATCGGCGCCGTACACCGGCTGGTCGATCCCGCTCCTGGCGGCCTGGGCATGTCCGCGCGCGGGATCACCGTGTCGACGGTGGGGCTGGTGCCCCGGATGAGACAGCTCGCCGAGGAAGGCGTTCCGGTCACGCTCGCGCTGTCCCTGCACGCACCCGACGACGAGCTGCGCAACGAGCTGGTGCCGATCAACACCCGCTCCTCGGTCGCGGAGACCGTCGAGGCGGCCTGGAACTACGCCCGCGTGACCAAGCGCCGGGTCTCGATCGAGTACGCCATGATGCGCGGCATCAACGACCAGGCGTGGCGGGCCGACCTGCTCGGTGACGTGCTCAACGGCTACGGCGACTGGGGCTGGGTTCATGTGAACCTGATCCCCCTCAACCCGACCCCCGGCTCGAAGTGGACCGCTTCCGACCCCGCCGACGAGCGCGAGTTCGTGCGGCGGCTGGAGGCGAAGGGCATCCCGACCACCGTGCGCGACACGCGCGGCAGCGAGATCGACGGTGCGTGCGGCCAGCTCGCCGCGGTCGATGTCTGACCCTTTCCGCACGGCCTACTACGACGCCGAGGCCACGGCGTACGACGAGACTCGCGGTGGCGCCGACCGTGCTCGCGCCGCAGCCGAGGCGGTGCTGTCACTTGCACCCCCGACCGGGATCTGCGTGGACGTGGCCGGCGGTACCGGGATCGTCTCCGCGGAGCTGGCCGCGGGCGGCCTCGACGTGCTGGTCGCCGACCGCAGCGCCGGCATGCTGGCGGTCGCCAGCGCCCGGCTGCCTGGGCGTCTGGTCGCGTGCGACGCCGACCGGCTCCCGTTCGCGGATGGCTCGGTCGACCTGGTCACCATGATCTGGCTGCTGCACCTGCTGCCGGTCGAGGTGGCGGACTCGACCGTCGCCGAAGCGGTGCGTGTGCTCGGACCGCAGGGTCATCTGGTGACCACCGTCGACAAGGCCCGTATCGAGCAGCGAGCGCAGCGAGCGCGTCGAGATGACCTGGCGCACGTCGCGACCCGGTGCACCGGAGGGGACGCGC
>JBBSVL010000099.1:0-8656 GCA_038233595.1 Propionibacteriales bacterium
CCCAGAGCCGAGAACACCAGCCCCGCCACTGCGATCGCGGTCGCGCCACCCACCGAGTCGGCGATGGTCATCGCTGCACTGTTCGCACCCTGGGCAGCACTGCTCGAGGCGGCCAGGACCAGCGAGCCGATTCGCGGGTACTGCAGCCCCATGCCCGCACCGGCCACGACCCACCCGGCAGCGATCAGGTAGGGCGAGAGATGCAGACCTGCGCTCACCAGCTCGATCGCCACGCCTGCCAGCAGCAGGAAGGCGCCGACCTGCAGTGCGGTCCGGTGGGCCAGCCGCGCGCCGAGCCGCCCCTGGACGTGTGAGGCCGCCGCCCAGCCGAGGGCGCTGACAGTCAGCGTGACCCCGGAGAGCCAGACCGGGACGTCGTAGCGCTCCTGGAGCAGGAAGGGCAGATAGATCTCAGCGGCGAAGAAGCAGCCCGAGATCAGGCCGCGCTGTGCGATGACGGCCGGAAGACCACGCCGCACGACGAGCGTGCCCGCCGGCAGCAACGGCCGCAGGCCAAGCGCCACCACGGCGAGTGCAGCGGCAGCCACCCCGACGGCAACAGGCCCCCACGACCGGCTGCTCAGGTCGAGCAGCACCACCGCGGCGGCGACCACCAAGGAGAGCGCCAGGCGGCGTACGGCGTCTCGAGTGGAGCCGGGCTCCCGCCGGGATCGGGTCATCGACCGCAACGAGGGCAGGATCGTGGCCGTCGCGGCCACCGCGAGCACCACGACGCCGAGGAACACCCACCGCCAGCTGAGCGCCTCCGCGACCACGCCCGCCACCGGGGGCCCGATCATGGAAGGCAACACCCAGGCGGCGGCGAAGGCCCCGAAGATCTGTGGGTGGTCCACCGGGGCGAAGACCCGCGCCACCATCACGTAGAGCGCCACGATCAGGCCGCCGGACCCCAGCCCCTGCAGGAACCTCGCGGCGACGAACACCTCCATGGACGGTGCCAGGCCGGCGACCAGGAGGCCGACCGCGAAGACCAGCACCGAGACCAGCAGCGGCGCTGGCGGCCCGCTCCGGTCGGCCCACAGGCCGGCGGCGACCATTCCGCTCACGCTGGCGGCAAGGGTTGCGGAGAAGGCCGCCGAGAAGAGCGCGCGGCCGTCGAGCTCGGCGCTGACCGTGGGCATGATCGTGGTGACCGCCAGCGCCTCGAAGGCGGCCAGGAAGATCAGGCCGGTCATCCCGATGGTCGCCCAGCGGTAGGTGGGGGCGAGCAGCGAAGTCGGGACCGGGGGCGCATGGGTAGTCATCTCAGGAGTCAGTATCGTCGCGTGGATGAGTCCCCTCGATCTCCCCGCCTCAGACTGGAACGCGTGGCTGGACGAACGTGCGCGCGGCCAGCTGCGGCTGGCCGGCGACCAGGTTGCGGCACTGAGGACCGCACCCCCCGGGGACGGCGCGATCCTGCAGCTGTGGAACGACGCGGGCATCGCACTGGCCAACGCCTCCGCCGTGGTCTCGCTGCTCTCCTCGGTGCACCCCGATCCCGACGTGGTCGAGCTGGCGGAGGCGATCGACGTCGAGACGCAGGCGTTCAGCACCGACCTGTACCTCGACGCCGACGTCTTCGCACAGCTGAGCTCTGTCGAGGGCGACGGCCTGGACGAGGGTGCGGCCAGGATGTTGAGCAAGACCCTGCGCGACTTCCGGCGCTCGGGGGTCGACCTCGACCACGAGGTCCGCGAAGAGGTCCGCGCCCTCGACCAGCGCCTGACCGGCCTCGGTCAGGCGTTCTCGCGCAACATCCGCGACGGCCGTCGTACGACGTCGGTGCCGGTGACGGCCCTTGACGGCCTCCCCGACGACTTCGTCGCGAGCCATCCACCCGAGGCCGACGGGAGCGTGACGATCTCCACGGATTATCCCGACACCCACCCGTTCCTCACCTTCGCCAGCGACGACGAAGCGCGACGCGCAGTGGCGCACACCTTCTTCAACCTGGCCTGGCCGGACAACGACCCGGTGCTGGCCGACCTGCTCCGGCTCCGGCACGAGAAGGCCACGCTGCTCGGCTACCCGAGCTATCCGGACTACGACGCCGAGGTCAAGATGATCGGCAGCGGCGAAGCGATCGCGGAGTTCGTCGACCTGATCGCCGAGGATTCCCGGGAAGCCGGAGTCCGTGACCTCGACGTACTGAAGGAGCGCGCCGCGCAAGACGGTGCGGACAGCATCGATGTCTCGAGCTGGCGCTACTACCTCGAGAAGGTCAAGCGCGAGGAGTACGGCGTCGATGCCCAGCAGGTGCGCCGCTACTTCGACTACAGCTCGGTGCACGACGGCCTGCTCGCCGTCACGGGCCGGCTGCTCGGGCTCACCTACACGAAGGTCGACCCGGCCGAAGCCCGGACCTGGCACCCCGACGTCACGACGTACGACGTGGCGCTGGGCGGTGACCGCCTGGGTCGGATCCATCTCGACCTGCACCCCCGTGAGCGGAAGTACAACCACGCAGCACAGTTCGACCTGGTCCCCGGCGTGCTCGGCCGCCAGCTTCCCGAGGGTGTGCTGGTCTGCAACTTCCCGCGCGGCCTGATGGAGCACCAGGACGTCGTGACGTTGTTCCACGAGTTCGGCCACCTGATGCACCACGTGCTCGGAGGCCGCCAGGAGTGGGTGCGCTTCTCCGGGGTCGCCACTGAGTGGGACTTCGTGGAGGCGCCGTCCCAGCTGCTCGAGGAGTGGGCCTGGGACACGGCCGTGCTGCAGAGCTTCGCCACCGACGCCGACGGCACCCCGGTCCCCGACGAGCTGGTCGCTCGGATGCGGGCGGCCAAGGAGTTCGGCAAGGCACTGCTGGCCCGCACCCAGATGTTCTACGCGGCCCTGTCCTACCGGCTGCACCTCGAACGGCCCTCGGAGACCACAGCCCGGATGTTCGAGCTGTACGACGAGTACAGCCTGGTGCGGCCGATCCCGGGCACCCACTTCCAGGCCGGTTTCGGTCACCTCGCGGGCTACGCCTCGGCGTACTACACCTACATGTGGAGCCTGGTGATCGCCAAGGACATGTTCAGCGCCTTCGACCGCGACGACCTGTTCGCGAGTGAGATGGCCTCGCGCTATCGCGACCGGGTCCTGACTCCGGGCGGTTCGAAGGACGCTGCGGACCTGGTGGCGGACTTCCTGGGCCGGGCCTACGACACCGAGGCGTTCACGGCCTGGCTGAACCGCTGAGCATCTCAAACCGAGGGACCCGGCGGCCTCGTCGGCGGGCCAGCGCCGCCAGCACGATGCTCGCCCCCAGACCGACCAGGATCTCCTGAGGCATCCGCCGCGGGGACTCGCACTGGATGGCCCCGTGCACCTCGTCGACCAGCCGAGGGAACGGCGAGAACCCGAAGAACACCCGGCTCGGCTTGTCGAGGTCGAGGAAGGCTGCCCCGGCCATCCCGGAGAACACCTGGAGCCGCAGGCCGGGCTCGGTCCGCGCGGTCACCACGGCCATCGCCGCCAGCCCGAGCAACCCGTCCGGCACGGCGACGTGCATGAAGTCCTGGATCGGCCCGACGTCACCCCAGTGCGGGACAGCGTCCAGGACGAGGTGGGACAGGACGCCCCAGCCGAAGGCACTGACGGTGCCGGGGGCGGCGCGGCCGATGAAGGCGCCGGACAGGACGTGGTTGGTGACGAGCACACGCCCATTGTCACCGGGGGCTGGTCGCGCCAGCAGTCGGGCGCGGCGGTGCACCGGTGACCAGAAGCACGACCTCGTCGGCATCCGGCGCTAATCTGGCCGCGTGCCCGAGCTTCCCGAGGTCGAGGCGCTGGCCGACGACCTCTCGCGACGCCTGGCCGGCCGTGCCGTCGCGCGGGTCGACCTCGCGGCCTTCAGCGCGCTGAAGACCTTCGACCCCGCACTGACGTCGTTGCACGGGATGCTGGTCGACGGGGTCACCCGGCACGGCAAGTTCCTCGACATCGATGTCTCCGGCACCCACCTGGTGATGCACCTCGCGCGGGCAGGCTGGATCCGCTGGCGCGACGAGGTCCCGGCGCTGCCCGCCAAGCCGAGCTCCAGGTCGCCGCTCGCCGCTCGGGTGGTCCTCGACAACGACGCCGGTCTGGACATCACCGAGGCCGGCACCCGCAAGTCACTGGCGATCTACGTCGTCCGCGACCCGGCCGACGTCGCCGGGATCGCCCGGCTAGGGCCGGACCCGCTGGCCGGCGACTTCACCATCGAGGTGCTCGGCAAGATCCTGCACGACTCCGGCCGCGCCCAGATCAAGGGCGTGCTGAGGCACCAGGGCAACATCGCCGGCATCGGCAACGCCTACTCCGACGAGCTGCTGCACGCCGCGAGGCTGTCACCGTTCAAGCCCTCGTGCTCACTGACCGATGATGAGCTCCAGACGTTGTACGACGCGATCCGCACGGTGCTCGGCGACGCGGTGAGGCGGTCCAGCGGTCTGGCGCCGAGCGAGCTGAAGGGCGAGAAGAAGTCCCACCTGGCCGTGCACGGGCGGGCGGGCCAGACGTGCCCGGTCTGTGCTGACATCGTGCGTGAGGTGTCGTTCGCCGACTCGAGCCTGCAGTACTGCGCCACCTGCCAGACCGGCGGCAAGCCACTGGCCGACCGCCGGACCTCGAAGTTCTTGAAGTAGGAGACCCACATGGACATCCCGAGGGTCACCCTCGACGGCGTGCCCGTCCCCTTGCCCGAAGACCTGGTCGTCCTCGACGTGCGTGAGGCCGTCGAGTGGCACCACGGCCACATCGAGGGCGCGCAGCACATCCCGCTGGGCGACGTGCCCGCCCGGCTCGGCGAGGTGCCGACGGAGCGGCCGGTCCTGGTGGTGTGCAAGATGGGCGGCCGCTCCGCGCAGGCCACCGGCTACCTGGTGCAGAACGGTGTCGACGCGGTGAACCTCGACGGTGGGATGCTGGAGTGGCAAGTCGCCGGGCGTCCGATGGTCAGCGAGTCCGGCGGCTCACCCCACGTCGTCTGAGCACAGCCTCTGACGTCAGGCGAACGCAGACGGCAACCCGATGTCCGGGGAGAGCGCATCGGCCAGGCGGCGCAGGTACTCGGGGCGCGCGATCTCCACCACGCCCAGGGAGGCCAGGTGCGGGGTCGACCACTGCACGTCGAGCAGCCGCCGGTCCAGGTGCTCGTCGCGGAGCAGCTCGACCAGTGCGACGAGGGCCACCTTCGAGGCGTCCCGCTCCCGGTGGAACATCGACTCCCCGGCGAACAGGCCGCCGATGGTGACGCCGTACAACCCGCCGACCAGAACACCGTCGCGCCAGGTCTCGACGGAGTGCGCCCAGCCGAGCGCGTGCAGCCGGGTATAGGCCGCGTGGATGCGGTCGTCGATCCAGCCGTCGGGGCGGTTCCGGTCGGCGCACCCCGTGAGTACGTCGGCGAACGCCGTGTCGACCCGGATCTCGAAGTGCCCGACCGCCTGCCGCAGCGAGCGGGAGACCCGCAGCCCGTCGAGCGGCAGCACCCCTCGCTCCGTGGGTGACCACCAGTGCATCGAGGCGTGCCGACGCTCTCCCGGCATCGGGAACAACCCGTGCCGGTAGGCCTCCAGGAGGCTGCCGGGCTCGACGTCGGCACCGGTGGCGACCAGACTGTCCACTCGCACCTCGAGCGAAGGGTCCCGCAGGTCCGGGAAGCTCCACCTGCTCGGGGCGGGTTCACTCGGCACGGCGCTCATCCAACCACCCTCTAGGATTTACTCATGGGAATCGCCAGTCGTATCGGCAAGACGCTCGCCCCGAGAGCTGCCCAGGCCGCACCTGGGCTGACCGCCTCGATCGTCCACGAGGCGCTGGAACGCGCGATCAACGGCGTCGGTCCGCTCCCAGGCGCAGCCAAGGCGGCCGACAAGCAGCTGGCCGAGCAGCACGGTGACGTCGAGCGTGCGGTGCGCGAGGTCGTGGAGAACCACGTCCGCTGGGCCGGTGCCCAGGGTTTCGTGACCAACATCGGCGGCCTGGTCACGCTCGCGGCCACCATCCCGACGAACATCGCCGGGTTGGCGCTGCTGCAGTGCCGGATGGTTGCCGGCATCGCCCATCTGCGCGGCTACGATCTCGCCGACCCACGTGTGCACAACGCGATCCTGGCGGCGATCCTCGGTGAGGAGAACGTGCTTGCGCTGATCAAGAAGAAGCAGCTTCCGGGCACGCCGATGGCGATCGCGACGGCTCCGGCGTACGACTCCGAGCTCGACAAGGTGATGGCAGCCCAGGTGGCGACGGCGATGGTGACCCAGGTGGCCGGCAAGAAGATCGCGGTCGTCGCCGGCAAGCGCGTGCCGGTCTTGGGCGGCATGGTCGGTGCCGGCACCGACGCCTACTCGACCTGGAAGATCGGACGCTACGTCTCGCGCGAGCTCCTGCCACGCAGGGTCCGGTAGGCGGCGAGACCGACCTTCGCAACCAGGTTGGTGTCGGCCTTCTTGACCAGCCTCTCCTTCAGTCGGTACGACGGGGTGTCCCGCACCCTGGCCAGGTCGGCCTGGAGCGCCCCGATCGTGGCGTGCAGCTCGATCTCGACGTCACGTAGCCGGGCCGCCTCACCCACCATCGCGCTCAGGCCCTTCACCCCGGCCGCGGCAACGTCGGCCTCGTCCGGATGGTCGGGGTCGACCCAGGGTGGCGCGGCTCCGGGCAGCAGGTCGGCCGGGTCGCCGACGACGTCGTACCCGCGCTGGGCGATCTCGGCCACCCAGTCCCTGGAGAGCTGCGCAGCCCACTCGTAGACCTCGGGCGGGACCGAGAGTCGGGGCGAGGTCTGCCCACGGGACAGCGTCCGGTGCACCATCAGCTCGCGGACCAGCTGCCGATAGGGCTCGTTGCCCACCACGTCGTTGACCCGGGTGTTCAGCCGCAGCACCAGCGCCGTCTCGGGCACGCCCAGCGAGGGGTTGTCCCGGTTGGTGCTCACCGGAAGTGAGTCCGGGTCGATCCCGAAGACCTCGGCGAAGCGCCGCCACAGCAGGTCGCGCGGCGCACCGGGATGCGGCACTGTCACCACGTGGACCCGTTCGGAAGGAAGCGTGCCGCCCCACCGGTCCAGGATCTCGGGTACCTCCTGCACGCCCCAGAACCAGGACCCGACGGTGGTGCTCCGGGCCGGGTCGCAGACCTGCTCGAGGAACTCGGCGTAGGTCAGGGTGCGCCGGTGCTTGACGTTCTCCTGCCACTCGGCCGGGAGCTGTCGCACCAGGTCGCGCGCGGAAAGCACCACGTGAACCTCGACGTCGCCGAACGACTCCAGTGCCCGGGCAACGTGAGCGCGCGAGGCGTACCCGAAGATCTCTTGGCTGACGATCGCTGTCCCGGGCGCCTCCCGCACGTCTCCGGCGAGCCGCGCCCATGCTCCGGTGGCCTGCTCCTCGAGTCCGCCCCAGGTGAGCTGCAGCAGGTCGAGCGCGGCCAGGAACTGGTCGTCGTGCCGAGCGGCGGGGTAGCTGAACCCCTGCGCAGCGAGCGACTCCGGGTTGTTGAACAACCGGTCCTGCACGAACGAGGTGCCGGTCTTGGGGGCGCCGACGTGCATGATCACCTTCTCGGCCATCGGTCGCCTCCCTCGAGGGCCAGCAGCACCTGCAGGGCCAGGTCGAGCGTCTGGCCGGCGGGGACGGAACGGCTGACCCCGGCGTCGGTCGAGGGTACGACGACCCGCGGGTCCCCATGCACGACCCAAGGCCCATCGGTCAGCCGCGTCGCCAGCGCCTCGGCGCGGTCGACGGCCCAGCCCAGCTGGGCCGCCGGGGCCGCGAGCCGTTGGTAGGGCCGGCTCAGCAGCGGCACCAGCTCTCCGGCCAGCAGCCGTCGCCGGGCACCCGGCTCCTTGCTGGGCAGCACTTGGTTGAGCCGGCGCAGCAGGTCGGTGTCGACCGGGTCCTGGGCCGCCGGTGTGTGCCGGTCCAGGTCGAGCTGGAGGATCTGCCCGACGGTGTCGACACAGTCGGCCGGGTCGTCAGCCAGGACGATCTCGACGCGTCCTGCGTCACGGCACTCGGTCCACCGGTTGGCGAGCCCAGCCAGGTCGACCGCCCCGGGCAGCCGACCGCGCAGAGCCATGACTGTCCACAGCCGCTGCCACCTCACCCCGGCGCCGGCCAGGGCACGACGCCGCCAGTGCGCGCCGAGCATCGCCTCTACCGGCCCTCCGACGACGAGCACCACCGGGTTGCGGCCGCCCTCGGCGTGGCCCGCAGCGAGCAGGGCAGAGCGAACCGCTTCGGCGTGCGGGGAGAGACCGGACACGACGAAGCTCCGCTGCCACGGCCAGTGCCGAGGAGATCGCCTCGGCCGCTCTTCCGGCAGCGGGTTGTCCCGGCACCATCCGGCAATCGCCGCCACACACACACGTAACAGCTCGCGGGGGGACAGCTCGACCAGAGGCCCGTCGTCCCGCGGCAGCGCGGGGTCGATACGACCGCGGCCGCCGACCGGGGTGGTGAGCACCAGGTCGGCCAGCGTGTCGAAGCCACCGCTGCGGGGCTTTCGCGCAGAGCCGGCGAGCAGCCGGACCACCTCCAGCTGCGCGGCGCTGGGGGGCGTCGCCCAGCGTGGCTCGACCGGCGCGTGCTCGGTCATCCGCCACTCCTGCCAAGGCGTCGAACCTCCGGAGCGGAGGTGCTCGACCCACGACCAGCCGGCGACCCCGAGCGCCGGC
>JBBSVL010000100.1:0-8627 GCA_038233595.1 Propionibacteriales bacterium
CCCATGTGCAGGTTCC
This sequence comes from Propionibacteriales bacterium, assembly GCA_038233595.1. Classification (GTDB taxonomy): domain Bacteria; phylum Actinomycetota; class Actinomycetes; order Propionibacteriales; family Nocardioidaceae; genus Marmoricola. Next base: position 17 of record JBBSVL010000100.1, read on the forward strand.
GGGCCACCTGCGGGTCGCGACCGACGGCCGCGTCGATGAACGGGTAGGGCAGCAGCACCTGCAGGGCGTTGGGCAGGTCCTGGCCGGCAGCGGCCAGCTTGTCCAGCACCGGCGAGAGGTCGCGCAGGCTGTTGATCGTCGACTGTTTGGACGCCTTGATCACCTTGACCCCGACGTTGCTGAGCTTGTCCAGCGCCTGCAGGGTGCGCACCAGGTCCTTGCGCTGGCCGTTGATCGAGTGCAGCGCCGACGGCAGGTCGTCGAGAGCGAGCTTGATCGAGCCGTCCTGCTTCTTGAACTGGACCGCCAGCCGGTTCAGCGACGAGATCGAGCGCACGATCTGGACTTTGTTGGCGGCGAGCTGGCCCATGAAGGAGCGCAGCTGGTCGAGCACCGAGCGAACGTCCGACTCCCGGCCTCCGAGCACGGTGTTGAACTCGGATGCGATGGTCTTCAGCTGGCCGACGCCACCGCCGTTGAGCAGCAGCGCGAGCGCCCCGAGCACTTCCTCGACCTCGGGGTTGCGCCCGGTGCGTGAGAGCGGGATCACGTCGCCGTTGCCCAGCTTGTTGGAGCTGGCACCGGAGGCCGGGGGTGCCAGGGAGACGAACTTCTCGCCGAGCAGGCTGGTCTGTCGGATCGTGGCCTCGGCGTTGTCGGGCAGGTCGACGCTGCGCGGCAGCTGGATGGTGACGTCGGCGGTGTAGCCCTTGAGCTTGATCGCCTTGACGTTGCCGACGGTGACGTCGTCGACCTTGACGGTCGTCTGGGGCACCAGGTCGAGCACGTCGCGGAACTCGACGTGGACCGTTATCGGGTTGCTGCCGACGTCGGCACCTCCGGGCAACGGGAGGTCGTAGATCGAGCCGCAGCCGGAAAGCACGACCATGGCGCTGACCAGGATCGCGATCATCCGGGGCAGCGGTCCGCGCAGACCGGAGGGCCGGGAGGATGTCGTGGTCGAGGTGCTCATCCTCTCGCCTCCACGAGCCCACCGAGGGTGCGGTCGACGTACTTGGTGGGAGAGACCACCGAGGACCGCTTCAGTGCTCCGGTGCGAGGCAGCTTGAGTGCCTTGGTGATCGAGGTGCAGGTCTTGCCGGTGTTGCTGCCACCACCTGCCGCCAGGTAGCTGCAGAGCACCTGGGCCGGGTTGTTCGTCAGGTCGGTGACGATCTTGCCGAGGTTGGCGCGGGTGTCCAGGGTGCCGACCTTCGGGTTGTAGGCCAGGCCGAGGTTGTTCAGCGCAGTCGGTGCGGCCCGGAGGATCTCGTCGATGGCACCGCGCCGCTTGACCAGGGTCTTGGTGATCTGGTTGAGGCCCTTGATGTTCTTGCCGAGCAGGGCGCGGTTGTTCTGCACGAAGCCCTTCACGTCGACCAGGGCGGTGCTGAGGTTGCGAAGCGCGGCAGCCAGGTCCTGGCGGTCACCGGCAAGCAGGTCGGCCGCGGAGGCCAGCGAGTCGTTGAAGGCCCGCACCGTGGTGTCGTTCTTGGCCAGGGTGTGGATGAAGACCTCGAGCTGCCGGGCGGTGCCGAACAGCTGGTCCTTGTTGTCATCGAGGGTCTTGGTGAGCTTGCCGAGGTTCTGCAGGGTGTTGTTGAAGGCGACACCCTGGCCCCCGAAGTTGCGGGCGGTGGAGTCCAGCAGCCTGGTCAGGGCGCCCACGCCCTTGCCGTCGGGCTTGTTGGCGCCGTCGGGTCCCAGCGCCACGGACAGGTCGTTCAGGCTGCTGTAGATCTCGTCCAGCTCCAGCGGGGTGGCCGTTCGGTTCAGGCCCAGCCGGGTGTTGTCGGCCATCACCGGGCCGCTCTTGTAGGCCGGGGTGAGCTGGATGAACCGGTCGCCCACGATGGAAGGGGAGATCAGTGCAGCCTTGGCGTCCTTGGGCACCTTGTACTGGCCGTCGTAGGAGATCGTGACGACGACCTTGGTGCCGGCCGGCGTGATCTTGTCGACCTTGCCGACCGCGACGCCCAGGATCTTCACCGTCGAGCCCTCGTAGAGCGAGACGGTGCGCGGGAACTCGGCGGTGATGTGCTTGGTGTCCTTTTTGGGCATCACCAGCAGCACCAGTGCCACCACCACGGCGAGCGCGATGACGACGCCGAGGATGCGGGCCAGACCTGACTTCATCATCTCAGTTACCCAGGCCCAACGTCGACGTGGAGAGGCCCGGCACCGGCGGGATGTTCTGGATGAAGGTGTCGAACCAGGGCCCGTTGCCCAGCGTGCTGGAGAAGACCCGGGTGAACGGGGCCAACAGCCGAAGACTCTGGTCGATGTTCGACTGGTTCTTGTTGAGCAGCTGCACCACGCCGTCCAGGTTCTTCAGGGCCGGTTGGAGGTCGGCGCGCGAGTCCTTGACCAGACCGGTGAGCTGGACGGAGAGCTGGCTCGTGGAGACCAGCAGCCGGTGGATGGCCTGGCGCCGGGCCACCACGGCGCGGAGCAGCACGTCGCTGTCCCTCATCAGGCCCACGATGTCCTGGTCGCGGTTGGCCAGGATGCTCGAGACGGTCTCGGTGTTCTTGAGCAACGAGTTGAGCTGGCTGTCGCGCTTGGCGACGTTGAGCGACAGCGCGGACAGGCCCTTGAGCGTCCCCTTGAACGACTTCGGCGTGTTCTTGGTCAGCGCGGCGAGGGTGTTGAGCGACTTGGCAAGGCGGTTGACGTCGATCTTGCCGGCCCGCTGGGCCAGGCCGGAGAACGCCTGCACCACGTCGTACGGCGAGGTGGTGCGGCTGACCGGGATCGTCGAGCCCGCCTTCATCTGCCCACTGCCACTCGGGACCAGGGCCAGGAACGTCGACCCGAGCAGCGTCTTGATCTTGATCTGAGCCTCGGTCTGGTTGCCGAAGTCGACATTCTTCTCGATCAGGAACGCGATCTTGACCTCGCCGTTGTCGAGCTTGATGCTCTTCACCTTGCCGATACGGACCCCGGCCACGCGGACCTCGTCGTTGACCTTCATGCCACCGGCCTCCTTGAAGGCGGCGTAGTAGGTGTCGCCTCCTCCGATCAGCGGCAGCTTGTCGGAGTTGAAGGCACCCAGCATCAGCAGCAGGATCACCATGATGGAGGCCGCCCCGATCACGACGGGGTTGCGGTCACGGAAGTTCGTGCTCATCGGGGTCCCCGCGGGGATGGGAGTGTAGCGAGCATCGTCGTGGGGTGGTTCATCCTAGATGGCACCTCGACGTGTTCACGTTGTACTTGATCGGCACTGAGAGGCCTCCGGCCACGATCCTGCCCTGGAAGTTGCACAGGTAGAAGTTGAAGAACGACCCGTAGATCGCGGTGCGCCCGAGCTTGTTCAGCTTGATCGGCAGCACCTGCAGCGCGCGGTCGACCTCGCCCCGGCCCTGGTTGATGTTGCCGGCGACCTTGCGCAGGTGCCGCACGTCCTTGACGAACTGGGGACGGACGCCGGTGACCAGGCTCGCGGTCTGCTCGGAGAGGTTGGAGATGCCGTCCAGAGACCCCAGGATCGCCTGCCGGTCGCCCTTGAGCCCACCGATGAACTCGCGCAGCCGCGTGATCAGGGAGTTGAGCTCACCGGACCGGCTGGACACCGTGGTGAGCGCGTCGTTGAGGTTGTTGATCAGCGCACCGATCAGCTTGTCCCGGCTGGCCAGGGTCTGCGTGATCGAGGAGGTGTTGGTCAGCAACGCCTCCACGTTGTTGCCCTCACCCTGGAACGTCTGGACGATCTCGTAGGAGAGCTTGTTCACGTCGCTCGGGGTCAACGCGGCGAAGAGCGGCTTGAAGCCGTTGAACAGCACCGTCAGGTCCAGCGCAGGCTGGGTTCGGCTCAACGGGATCGTGTCGTTCTCCGGCAGCATCGAGGTGTTCCCGACGCCCTGGGTGAGCGAGATGTAACGCTGGCCGACCAGGTTCCGGTAGCGGACCGTGGCGGTCGATGACCTGGTGACCGTCGCATCCTTCATCACCGAGAAGGTGACCATGGCGTGGGTGCGCTGGTAGATGTCGATGCTCTTGACCGAGCCGACCTTCACCCCGGCGATCCGGATGTCGTCACCCTTCACCACGCCGGTCGCATCGGTGAACTCGGCCTTGTAGGTGCGGCTGGCACCGAACGTGATGTTGCCGATCAGCACCGCCAGCACACCGGTCGCGAGCGTGGTGACGATGATGAAGATCACCAGCCTGACCCCGTCGCCGCGGGTCTTCTTGTCGAGGAGGCTCATCTGGTACTCACCTCCGAGCCACGAGCGAGCGGGCCGAAGAGCAGGGTCGTGACATCGCCGACCTCGTCGGCGGGAACTCCGAGCACGGGCGCGGTGAGCGGCACCATCAGGTTCTTGTCGCGGCGGGTGCCGGTGACCCCCAGCTGGTCGAAGCCGGTGGCCGCCCGTTTCACGGAGTTGTTCGGCGGGGCCCCGTCCTTGAAGTCCGGGACCGTGTGCAACGGGTTCTGGGGGGTGTACGGCGGGGTGGGCAGCGTGCCGCAGTAGGGGCCGTTCTTCGCACCGAAGATCGGCTTCTCCGAGGCGTTGTAGCCCGGAGGCTGCTTGGGGATGGTGCGCAGGTTGATGTGGAAGACGAAGCCGCGGAAGGTGTCGGCCAGCAGCGGCGCCTGACCCACCAGTCCACCCAGGAGACACGGGAACTCCGGGGAGTACTTGCGCAGCAGCGCGAGCTGTGGCTCGGAGACCTTGCCGATCTGGACCAGGTTGTCGCTGTTGGCTGCGAGGAACCCGCGTGCGGTGCCGGAGAAGGCACTCGTCTCGCGGAAGAAGGCGTGCAGCGTCTGCTGCTTGGTCTTCAGGGTGTTGGTGGTCTTCACGGTGTTGCGCAGCGTGGCCGCCAGGGCCGGGAACACGTCGGCGTAGGTGTTGGACACCGTGCCGAGCAGCTTGAGGTCGGCGATGAGCGCGGGCACCTTGGGGTTGAGCTTCTTGAGGTAGTTGTTCAGGATCTGCAGGTTCTGGCCCAGCTCGTTGCCCCTGCCCTCGAGCGCGGTGGCCAGGGCGTTGAGCGTGTAGTTGAGCTCCGCGGGCTGCACGGTGCGTAGCAGCGGGTAGATGTCGTTGAGGACCTTCTCGACCTCGATCGGCAGGTGGGTCTGGTCGATCGTCTGGCCGGCATGCAGGGCGCTCGAGGACGGCTGGCTCGGGATGTCCAGGCTGACGTACTTCTCGCCGAACAGGGTCTTGGGGAGGATCGAGGCGCTGACGTTCTCGGGGATCGAGCCGACCTGGTCCGGTTGCAGGCCCAGGGTGAGCACGGCGCCGTTCTTGGCCGCCTTGGCGTTGAGGACCTCACCGATGATCTTGCCGCGGACCTTCACGTCCGCCTTCTCCGGCAGCTGCAGCCCGATGTGGTCGGTCTTCAGGCTCACCCGCGTGAAAGTGGTGAACTGCTGGGTGAACACCCCGTTGACCGCCCAGATGCCCAGCAGGATCAGGAAGACGAACGCCACGCCCACGAGCCGGTTCCTCAGCACTGCGCGCATGTCAGCCCGCCAGCCTGACAGTGGTGTTTGCGCCCCAGATGGCCATGCTCAGGAAGAGGTCGATGACGTTGATGGCCACGATGGAGGTGCGCACGGCACGACCGACCGCCACGCCCACTCCGGCCGGGCCGCCCGAGGCGGTGTAGCCGTGGTAGCAGTGGATCATGATCACCACGATGGCGAACACCAGCACCTTGCCGAAGGACCAGAGCACGTCGCCGGGCGGCAGGAACTGGTTGAAGTAGTGGTCGTAGGTGCCCGAGCTCTGCCCGAAGAACTGGGTCACGGTGAGCCGGGTCGCGAAGTACGACGAGAGCAGGCCGACGACGTACAGCGGCGTGATCGCGATCAGCCCGGCAATGATCCGCGTGGTGACCAAGAAGGGCAATGACGGGACCGCCATCACCTCGAGGGCGTCGACCTCCTCGGAGATCCGCATGGCACCGAGCTGGGCGGTGAACCCGCAGCCCACGGTGGCGGCGAGCGCGATGCCCGCGACCAGCGGCGAGATCTCCCGGGTGTTGAAGTAGGCGGAGATGAAGCCGGCGAACGCCGCGACCCCGATCTGGTTCAGCGAGGCGTAACCCTGCAGCCCGACCTCGGTGCCGGTGAAGAACGCCAGCGCGGTGATCACGCCGACGGTGCCGCCGATGACCGCCAGGGCACCGCTGCCCAGGGTGACCTCGGCCAGCAACCTGATGATCTCCTTCTTGTACCGCCGGATCGACCGCGGGGTCCAGGCCAAGGCGCGGATGAAGAACGACAGCTCCTCACCGAGGGAGTCGAGAGTCTTGAGCGGCCGCTCGTAGAGGGCCTGAACGCGTGGCACGCCGGTCAACCGTTCTTCGGAGGAACGAGCTGGAAGTAGATCGCGCTCATCACGAAGTTGACCACGAACAGGAGCAGGAAGCTGATCACCACCGACTCGTTCACGGCATCACCCACGCCCTTGGGGCCGCCGCCGGCGTTCATCCCCTTGTAGCAGGCGACGATGGCGGCGATCAGCCCGAACACCAGCGCCTTGGCCATGCCTTGGTACAGGTCGGGCAGCTGTGCGAGCGCCGTGAAGCTGGCTATGTAGGCGCCCGGTGTGCCGTGCTGGAGCACGACGTTGAAGAAGTAGCCACCCATCACACCGACCACACTGACCAGTCCGTTGAGGAAGACCGCGACCAGCATCGTGGCCAGCACCCGGGGCACGACGAGCCGCTGGATCGGGTCGATGCCCAGCACCATCATCGCGTCGAGCTCCTCGCGAATCTTGCGAGCACCCAGGTCGGCCGCGATCGCGGAGCCGCCGGCGCCGGCGATCAGCAGTGACGTGGCGATCGGTCCCGCTTCGCGCACCACGGCGAGCACCGAGGCCGACCCCGTGAAGGACTGCGCCCCGAACTGCTTGATCAGGCCCCCGACCTCCAGTGCGATCACCGCACCGAACGGGATCGCCACCAACGCGGTCGGCACGATCGTCACCGACGCGATGAACCACGCCTGCTGGATGAACTCGCGCAGCTGGAACGGCCGCTTGAACAGGTTGCGCGCGACGTCGAGACCGAAGGCGAAGAGCTTGCCTGCCGTCCCGACCGGCGCAAGCAGCCGCGAAGAGGTGAGGGTTGCCATCGCAGCGTCAGGCCCCGACCGTCATATTCATGTTCTCCTCGAAGGACCCGGGAGGGGGCGTGACGCCGTTCTCCTTGCACCACAGCCCGGGCTCCCGCTGGCTGCGGCGCGGGATGCCGTTGGAGGGCTCGATCTGGATCGGGATGGGCGGAAGCGGGGGCAGCTCCTGGTCCTTCTCGGCCTCGAGCTCGTCGGCGTCCTTCTCCTCCGACATGCCGATCGGGCCGACTTTCTGGGCGTTGAGAAACTGGCGGACCACCGGCTCCTCGGAGGACAACAGCATCTCGCGCGGCCCGAACATCGCCAGGTGCTTGTGGTAGAGCAGGCCGATGTTGTCCGGCACGGTGCGTGCGGTGTTCACGTCGTGGGTCACGATCAGCATGGTCGCGTCGATCTGCGCGTTCAGGTCGATGATCAGCTGGTTCAGGAACGCCGTACGCACGGGGTCCAGGCCGGAGTCCGGCTCGTCGAAGAGCAGGATCTCCGGGTCCAGGACCAGGCCGCGGGCCAGTCCGGCCCGCTTGCGCATGCCGCCGGAGATCTCGCCGGGCAGCTTCTGCTCGGTGCCCAGGAGACCGACGAGGTCGAGCTTCTCCATCACGATGGTGCGGATCTCGGACTCGGACTTGTTGGTGTGCTCACGGAGCGGGAAGGCGATGTTGTCGTAGAGGTTCATCGAGCCGAACATGGCGCCGTCCTGGAACAGCACGCCGAAGAGCTTGCGGATCTCGTAGAGCTCCTTCTCCGGGCAGCTCGCGATGTCTGTGCCGTCGATGATGATGCTGCCCTTCTCCGGCTTGAGCAGCCCGATCAGGGCCTTGAGGAAGACCGACTTGCCGGTGCCGGACGGGCCGAGCATCACGCTGATCTCCCCGGCTGGGACGGTCAGGCTGACCTCGCCCCAGATGAGCTGCTTGCCGAAGGACTTGCTGAGACCCTTGACCTCGATCGCCACACCCATGTCAGATCTCCCTTTACGCGCTCGATCCCCGAGGCCGGTGGCCCGGCCCATGCGTCCCCACGCAGACAAACGACTACCAGCCAGTTAAGTTACGCGCATCCTGTGTCAGCCGCGGCACTTTGTCCACCCCACGATGGACAAACGTGACGTCGCTGTAACGTAACTCGTCGTACCTTACGCACACCCGACCCGTCACACCGGCTGGACGGCTGGGCGGCCGAACGGCCGCCCCGGTGCGGGGCGGCCGTTCACTCGTGTAGGGGTGCCGCCGGAGCGGCGGGTGTCACTTGAGGGTGACGGTGGCTCCGGCGCCTTCGAGGGCTTCCTTGGCCTTCTCAGCAGCCTCCTTGGTGACGTGCTCCAGGACGGCCTTGGGAGCGGCCTCAACCAGGTCCTTGGCCTCCTTGAGGCCCAGGCTGGTGAGCGCGCGCACCTCCTTGATGACGTTGATCTTCTTCTCGCCGGCGGCTTCGAGGACGACGTCGAACTCGTCCTGCTCGGCGGCCTCTTCCGCGCCACCGGCAGACCCCGCCGCGGCGGGAGCTGCTGCG
>JBBSVL010000101.1:0-8598 GCA_038233595.1 Propionibacteriales bacterium
GTGAGGCACGCAACTAGGTTCGGCCTTCTCGGGATCAGACCGTCGAGCAGCACCGGGCGAGGAGGAACTGTCATGTCGATGTTCAAATGGGATGTCGTCTACGACGGCAAGACGCCTCCCCCGGGGAAGGCGGTCGGCCCCCACCAGCGACTGAGCTGGGGGCGCACGATCGGCCTCGGCGCCCAGCACGTGGTGGCGATGTTCGGCGCGACGTTCGTCTTCCCGATCGTGATGGGCCTGGACCCCAACCTGGCCATCTTGTTCTCCGGAATCTGCACCATCTTGTTCCTGCTGGTGGTCAAGGGGAACGTGCCCAGCTACCTGGGCACCAGCGGCTCCTTCGTCGCGGGCGTCACCGCCGTCCGTCTCCAGGGCGGCAACTCCGCCGATGTGACCGGAGCGATCCTGGTCTCCGGACTGGTGCTCTTCCTCGTCGGCGTCCTGGTCCACTTCGTCGGCGCGCAAGCGCTGAAGAAGGTGCTGCCGCCGGCCGTCACCGGCGCGGTGGTCATGCTGATCGGCTTCAACCTGGCCCCAGTGGTCGCGAACATCTACTGGCCGCAGGACCAGTGGATCGCGCTGATGACGGCGACGTTCGTCGTCCTGGCGACCGTCCGCTTCCCCGGTTTCTGGGCCCGCATCTCGGTCTTCCTGGGCCTGGCCTTCGGGTACCTCATCTCGTGGTTCTCCGACTCGGTTTTCGGCCAGATCACCTCCTTCAGTGCAGCCGCCGGCAAGGTCACCACCCATGACCGGATCAACCTGTCCGGGCTCTCGGACGCCAAGTGGTTCGGACTGCCGACCAAGACCCTCAGTGACGGGGTGGCACCGGTGCACGGACCGAGCATCTCGCTCACCTTCGTGCTGCTGATCCTTCCCGCCGTGATCGCCCTGATCGCGGAGAACACCGGCCACGTCCGTGCCGTCGCGGAGATGACCGGCGACGACCTGGACCCCTACATGGGCCGTGCGCTCGCCGCCGACGGCGTCGCCACCGCGCTCGCCAGCGCCTTCGGAGCCTCGCCGACCACGACGTACGCCGAGAACATCGGGGTGATGTCGGCGACCCGGATCTACTCGACCGCCGCCTACTACGTGGCCGCGATCGTGGCCATCGTGCTCGGCCTGTGCCCGAAGTTCGGGGTGATCATCACTGCGATCCCCGGCGGTGTGCTGGGCGGTATCACGGTCGTGCTCTACGGCATGATCGGCCTCATCGGCGCGAAGATCTGGGTCGACAACGGGATCAACTTCGGGGACCCGGTGAACATCGCGCCGCTCGCCGCCGGACTGATCATCGGCATCGGCAACGTCTCGCTGCAGATCACCAAGGACTTTGTGCTCGGCGGCATCGCCCTGGGCACCATCGTCGTGATCGTCTTTTATCACATGGTGAAGGCGTTCAAGGGCAGCGGTGGCGCCGACCCGGTCTTCGAGTCGTTCGGCGACATCCCGCCGTCGGAGCAGCACCCGGACCACCGACGACCGGACGAGGATCCCGATCCACGCCGAAGCTCGGTGTAGGACCGTCGTAGGCTCCTCTGCTTCCCGCGGATCGCTGCGTGGGAAGCAGGGGGCCGGACGAGAGGCGCTACGGGCCCTGCCGGACCCCAGGAAGGAATCGTGAAACCCGCACCGTTCCGTTACCACCGGCCGGAGAGTCTGGCTGAGGCGGTGGAGCTGCTGACCGGTGAACCGGACGCGAAGGTGCTGGCGGGCGGGCAGAGCCTGGTGCCGCTGCTGTCGATGCGGTTGGCGGCCCCGGCCATGCTGGTCGACATCAACGCGATCCCGGGTCTCGACCAGGTCACCTGCGACGCCTCGGGCGTCCGGGTGGGTGCGCTCGCCCGGCATGCGGCCGTGCTGCGAGACCCGCACGCGCGTCGGGTGCAGCCGCTGGTGGCGCTGGCGCTGGCGAACGTAGCCCACCCGACCATCCGCAACCGCGGTACGACGGTCGGCTCCTTGGTCCATGCCGACTCCGCCGCCGAGATGCCGGCCGTGCTCACTCTGCTGGGCGGATCGGTCGAGGTGAGGTCGGTCCGGGGCCGGCGCACCATCGGGGCCGCCGACCTCTTCGCCGGACCGATGGAGTCGACCCTGGCCCACGACGAGGTCGCAGTCGAGGCGTTCTTCCCGGCGCTGGCCAAGGGCGACGGTGTCGGGTTCGTGGAGGTCGCCCGCCGGCACGGGGACTACGCGATGTGCGGAGTGGCGGCGATCGTGACGCTCGGCGGCGAAGAGGTGACCTCTGCCCGCGCGTCCTACCTGTCGGTCAGTGAGGTGCCCACGGTGGTCGACCTCTCCGAAGCGCTCGGGCCCGAGGTCGACGACGAGTCACTCGCGAGGGCTGGGGAGAGTGCCCTCGCCGGGCTCGACCCGCAGGCAGACATCCATGCGACCGCCGCCTACCGCGCCCAGCTGGTGCGGGTGCTGACCGCGCGGGCGCTGCGGGCGGCGTACGACGACGCGAAGGAGCGGTGAGATGACCGAGCTGACCAGCAACGAGGAGCTGTACGACGTCCGGCTGAGGGTCAACGGGGCGTCGTACGACATCAGGGTGCCCGCCCGCCGGCTGCTCTCCGACGCGCTGCGCCACGACCTCGGCCTGACCGGCACGCACGTGGGCTGCGAGCACGGCGTGTGCGGGGCGTGCACGGTGCTGGTCGACGAGGTGCCGATGCGTTCCTGCCTGATGTTCGCGGTCTCCGCGGTGGACAGCCGGATCACCACGGTCGAGGGGCTGACCAACCCCGACGGCTCGCTGGGACCGGTGCAGCAGGCCTTCAAGGACTGCCACGGGCTCCAGTGCGGCTTCTGCACGCCGGGCTTCCTGACCACGATCACCGCGGGGCTGCGCGAGACGCCGAGGCCCTCGCGTGCGGAGGCCCGCGAGATGATCGCGGGCAACCTGTGCCGGTGTACGGGCTACCAGAACATCGTCGCCGCCGTGGTGCGTGCCGGCGAGCTGACGGAGCCGCTGCTCGAGACCCCGGATGCAGTCGAATGACCACCAAGCTCTTCGGCACCAAGGTGCCCCGTGTGGAGGACGACCGACTGCTGCGTGGCAACGGCCGGTACGTCGACGACCTCGCCCAGGACGCTCTGCACGCGGCGGTGCTGCGCAGCCCGCACGCACATGCCCGGATCAACGACATCGACGTCGACGCGGTGCTCGACGTCGAGGGCGTGGTCGCGGTCTACACCTACGACGACCTGACCGGCGCGATGGCGCAGCCGCTGCCGCTGCTGATCCCGCACCCGGCACTCACCCACGGCCGCACCCAGTACGCCCTGGCCCGCGACGAGGTGAACTACGTCGGCGAGGCGATCGCGTTCGTGGTGGCGGTCGACCGCTACGTCGCCGAGGACGCGTTGACGAAGATCAAGGTGTCCTACGAGTTCCTCACTCCGGTGGTCGGCATCGCGGCCGCCCGGGCCGCGGACAACCTGGTACACGACGACGTACCCGGCAACGTCGCGGCACGCCTGGAGCAGTCAGTCGGCGACGCCGCGAAGGCGGTCGCTGCGGCACCGCACCGCCTGACTCTCGATCTCGACGTGGAGCGCAGCGCGTCCACCCCGATGGAGGGGCGCGGCACGGTCGCCCGCTGGGACCCCGACCAGGGCCGGCTGCAGGTCTGGACCTCCACCCAGACCTCGACCGGGGTCCGCGCCGCCGTGGCTGCGCAGCTCGGTCTCGACCTGCGCACGGTCGACGTGATCACCCCCGACGTCGGCGGCGGCTTCGGGGTGAAGATCAACCACCCGTGGCCAGAGGAGCTGCTGGTGCCGATGGCCGCAATGGCACTGGGCAGGCCGGTGAAGTTCATCGAGGACCGCCGCGAGCACTTCATCTCCAGCGCGCACGAACGGGCCCAGGTGCAGCACATCGAGGTCGGCTTCGACGACGATGGCCGGCTGCTCGGGCTGGACGTGGAGTTCTGGCACGACAACGGCGCCTACACGCCTTACGGCCTGATCGTGCCGATCATCACCTCCACCCAGCTGCTCGGACCGTACAAGCCGCAGAACTACCGGGTGGTCTTCGAGAGCCTCTACACCAACACGGTGATCGTCACGCCGTACCGCGGGGCCGGGCGGCCGCAGGGCGTTTTCGCGATGGAGCGCACCATGGACGCGATCGCAGGCTACCTCGGCAAGGACCGCGCCGAGGTGCGTGCGACGAACTTCATCCAGCCCGAGGAGTTCCCCTACGAGCACGGGCTGATCTTCCAGGACGGCCGTCCGCTGACCTACGACTCCGGCGACTACCCGACGCTGCTGGAGAAGGCCAAGGCGCTGGTCGGCTGGGACGACTTCGAGAGCTACCGCGCCGAGATGGCCGCGCAAGGGCGCACCGTCGGGATCGGCCTGGCCTGCTACGTCGAGGGCACCGGTGTAGGCCCCTACGAAGGCGCGCACGTGCACGTCGAGACGTCCGGCAAGGTCAAGGTCGCCACCGGACTGACCAGCCAGGGCCAGGGCCACCAGACCGCCTTCGCCCAGCTGGTCGCAGACGAGCTCGGGGTGCGGTTCGAGGACGTCGAGGTGGTCACCGGTGACACCCGGCGGATGCCGTACGCCGTCGGCACGTTCGCCTCACGGGCCGCGGTGATGAGCGGCTCGGCGATCCACCTGGCCGCCAAACGGACCAAGGAGAAGGCGCTGCGGATCGCGGCCGAGGCGCTGGAGGCAGACGTCGACGACCTGGAGATCGTCGACGGGACGGTCTCGGTCAGGGGCGCCCCCGGCGCGTCGATCAGCCTGGGCACGGTCGCCGTACTCTCCAACCCGCTGCGCTACGCCTTCGACGAGGCATCAAAGGCGGCGACCCAGTTCGCGGTCGGCGACCCGGACAAGCCCCCTGTCGCACCCGGTGAACAGCCCGGTCTGGAGGGCACCGACTTCTACTCACCGGAGCGCTCGACCTTCGCCAGCGGGGTCCACGCGGTGGTGGTGGAGACCGACCCGGAGACCGCGGAGATCACCATCCTGCGGTACGCCGTGGTGCACGACTGCGGTCACCTGATCAACCCGATGATCGTCGAGGGCCAGATCCACGGCGGCGTCGCGCAGGGGGTGGGCGGGGCGTTGTACGAGCGGATGGTCTACGACGAGCACGGCCAGCTGCAGAACGCCTCGTTCATGGACTTCCTGATGCCCTACGTCACCGAGGTCCCCGAGTCGATCGAGATCGACCACCTCGAGACGCCTTCGCCGCTCAACCCGCTCGGCATCAAAGGCGCCGGTGAGGCCGGCGTGATCCCGTCGGCCGCGCTGTTCGCCAGTGCGATCGAGGACGCCGAGCGCCTGATCCCCGCAGGCTTGGCGATCACCGCGATGCCGATCAGCCCCAGTGACCTGTTCGAGCTACGCCTGAAGGAGCGCTCATGAAGATCAGCGGAACCAACACGCTCGCCGCCCCGGTCGACCAGGTCTGGGAGGCACTGCTCGACCCGTCGGTTCTGGTCCGCACGATCCCGGGGTGCGAGCGGCTCGAGGAGACCGGCGAGAACGCCTACGCGATGACGGTCAGCGCCGGTGTCGCCGCGATCAAGGGCACCTATGACGGATCGTGCCGGCTCGGTGAGCTAGACCAGCCACACGCGCTGACCATGACCGTCGAGGGAGCGGGTGCTCCCGGCACCATCGGCGCGACTGTCGCGGTGTCCTTCCACGACAACGGGGACGGCACCACGGCGCTCTCCTACGACGCGGACGCGGTCGTCGGCGGGATGATCGGCGGCGTCGGCCAGCGGATGCTGACCAGCGTCTCGAAGCGGATGGCGAGCGAGTTCTTCGGCAACGTGGAGCGCGCGATCGCCTCGCCCTCGGTCGAGCAGGTCGCCCAGCAACCGGCGCCGAGACCAGGTGATGTGGCTTCCGGTGCACCCAAGGTCTTCACAGCCCCGGAGAAGTCCGTGGGCGGACTGGACGAGCTGTCCTTCCTCAAGGGCGTCGCGGTCGGTGCCGGGCTGGTCCTGGCCGGGGTGCTCGCCGGGTCGCGGCTGGGACGCCGCGGTTGACATGACAGACCTGACGACGTACTCCTCGGCGCGCGAGATGGTCGCCGCGGTCGCTGCACGCGAGGTCTCCGCACGCGAGCTGATGGACCTGCACCTGGCCCGGATCGCCGAGGTCAACCCGAGGCTCAACGCCATCGTGTCCCTCGACGAGGAGCGCGCACGTGAGGGGGCCGCGGCGGCAGACGAGGCACTGGCCGGGGGCGCAGACGTGGGGCCGTTGCACGGCCTGCCCTTCGCGTTCAAGGACACGCACTCGGTCGCGGGCTGGCGCACCACGTTCGGGTCCCCACTCTTCGCCGAGCACGTGCCCGACGCCGACGACCTGATCGTGGAGCGGATCCGTGCCGCGGGGGCGGTCGTTCTCGGCAAGACCAACGTGCCGGAGTTCGCGGCCGGCTCGCACACGTTCAACACGGTCTTCGGCACCACCGTGAACCCGTGGGACACCAGCCGGTCCGCGGGCGGATCGTCCGGGGGGGCGGCGGCTGGGCTCGCCGCCGGCATGGTGCCGTTGGCCGACGGATCCGACATGGGTGGGTCGCTGCGCAACCCGGCGTCTTTCTGCGGTGTGGTGGGGTTGCGTCCCTCGCTCGGCCGGGTCCCCAGTTGGCCGTCGGCGAACCTGTGGGAGACGACCGCTGTCAGCGGTCCGATGGCCCGCGACGTCGGCGACCTGGCCCTGCTGCTGTCGGTGATCGCGGGACCCGACGCCCGGGTGCCAACCGCCTTGGCGGATCCCGGTTCGGGGTTCGCGCCGCCCGTCGAGGGTTCCCTCGACGGCTTGCGGGTCGCGCTCTCGGTCGACCTGGGCGGTGCCTTCGAGGTGGATGCCGAGGTGGCCCGTGTGGTCGAGGCTGCGGGGGCGACCTTCGCCGCGTACGGCGCCCGGGTCGCCCCTGCTCACCCCGCTCTGACTGACGCCGAGGACTGCTTCCGCACGCTGCGGGCGTGGAACTTCTGGGCCGGTTTCGCTGAGCTGCTCGGTGCCCACCCGCACTCCTTCAAGGCGTCTCTCGCCGACAACATCCGGGCGGGAGAGTCGCTTACCGGTGCAGACGTCGCCCGCGCCTACGCACAACGGACGGCCCTCGCGGAGACGATGCGGACCTTCTTCGAGTCCTACGACGTGCTCGCGCTGCCGGTCTCCCAGGTCCCGCCGTTCCCCGCCGACCAGGAGTTCCCCTCGGAGATCAACGGCAAGTCGATGACCAGCTACCTGGACTGGATGCGATCGGCGTACTTCATCACCGTGACCGGGTGCCCCGCGGTCTCGGTGCCTGCGGGGTTCACGTCCCACGGGCTGCCCGTCGGGGTCCAGCTGGTCGGTCCGTACGGCAGCGACCGCCGACTGCTCGAGATCGCTGCCGGGTTCGAGTCCGCGACCGGCCTTCAGGAGCGCAGACCGACAGTATGTTTCCACAGATGAACGCCCAAATCTGTGGAAATGTCGCGAACATCTGTGGACGAGAGCGCGATTTCTGTGGGAAACTGGGTCCTCAGTAAAACTCCCGGAAACTCGTTCGACAAAACCCTTGCGCGCACCCCACTGGCGGGCATAGAAATGTCCTACGCACTTCCTTCGGGAAGAGCGGGATCGGTCGAAGTGAAGGTTCGTACGACGGGGCAACTCGTCGCGGTGGCAGGGTGCAGCTGCTGCCGGAGCTGGATGCATCGACTGGATCGACTGGGGCCGCACCGCAACCGAGTCAGTAGAAGGGCCCTTGCAACTCATACTTGCAAGGGCCCTTCGCCTATTCCTGGAGAATGCACCGTTTTTCTGTGGGAACGCGCGTTTCCAATCGGTGGGGAACGCGGCACAAAATGGGTAGAACGCGTTCCTGGGGAACTGTTTCGCGGGCCGTCGGACCCGCGGCTCGCCACGTGAAAGCGATACGGCCTGGTCTGCTCGGCCACCAGCACATCGGGTCTCGTAGGTGTCGTGGTGGGCTGATCTGGTGGTCTGGTCAGGCCGACCGCGGGCGACCGGCCGGTAACCGGAACAATGGGCAGCATGATCTTCCAGGTCCTGCAGGTCGTCGTCCCGCCAGTTGCCCGGGCGATCTTCCGGCCGACCATGATCGGCCGCGAGAACGTCCCGCGCACGGGCGGGGTGATCCTGGCCAGCAACCACCTCAGCTTCGCCGACAGCGTGGTGATCCCCGTGGTGGCTCCACGCAACGTGGCGTTCCTGGCCAAGCACGACTACTTCACCGGCACCGGCATCAAGGGCGCGCTGCAGCGCGGCTGGTTCGAAGGTCTCGGCATGTTGCCCATCGACCGTGACGACAGCCAGGCTGCGATCGCCAGCCTGGAGACCGCTCTGGAGGTGCTCGGCCGGGGCGAGGCGTTCGGCATCTACCCCGAGGGCACCCGCTCCCGTGACGGCCGGCTCTACCGGGGACGCACCGGGGTCGCCCACCTCGCCCTCACTGCCGGGGTTCCTGTCGTGCCCGACGGTCTGCGGGGCACCGAGAAGCTGCAGCCGGTGGGCTCACGCCTGCCGCGGCTGGCCAAGGTGAGTGTCTCGTTCGGCCAGCCGATCGACTTCACCGGCAGGTACGACGGGGTA
>JBBSVL010000102.1:0-8515 GCA_038233595.1 Propionibacteriales bacterium
AGGGAGTCTGAGTGGTTCGGCGCGCCCACGCCGGTCCTCAAGTTCTCCCCGCACGCCATCCGCGGCGGCCTGGGCCTGTGAGGCTGGTCTTCGCAGGCACCCCCGAGGTGGCGCTGCCCGCCCTCGACGCGATCGCCGCGTCCCCGCACGAGCTCGTCGGTGTCGTCACCCGCCCCGACGCTGCCTCCGGCCGGGGCCGGAAGCTGGTCGCCGCACCGGTCGCGCTGCGTGCCGAGGAGCTCGGGCTGCCCGTCCTCAAGCCGGAGCACCCGCGCGACCCGGCGTTCCAGGACCGGCTGCGCGAGCTCGCACCGGACTGCTGTCCGGTGGTCGCCTACGGCGCGATGGTCCCGGAGTCCGCGTTGGACATCCCCGAGCACGGCTGGGTCAACCTGCACTTCTCCGTGCTTCCGGCCTGGCGGGGAGCAGCCCCGGTGCAGCACTCGATCTGGGCCGGTGACGAGGTGAGCGGGGCGACCACCTTCCGGATCGTCAAGGCGCTCGACGCCGGGCCCACCTTCGGGCTGATGACCCAGCTGGTCCGGCCGAACGACACCGCAGGTGACCTGCTCGCCCGGCTGGCCGAGGGGGGTGCCGGGCTGCTCGTAGCCACCCTCGACGGCATCGCGGACGGCTCCCTCGAGGCCCGCGAGCAGCCCGAGGACGGCGTCAGCCTGGCCCCAAAGATCACCGTCGACGACGCGCGTGTCCGGTGGACCGAGCCGGCTGTCGCGGTGGACCGTCGGGTCCGGGCGATGACCCCTGCGCCCGGTGCCTGGTCGACGTACGACCGGGGGCGGATCAAGCTCGGCCCGGTGCACCTCGACCCCGGCCACGACCGGTTGCCACCCGGGGTGCTGGCCGTGGCCAAGGGCGCCGTGCACGTCGGCACCGCGACCGCCGCGGTGCTGCTCGGCGACGTGCAGCCGATGGGCAGGAAGCCGATGCCCGCCGCCGACTGGGCACGCGGCGCCCGGGTGGAGTCCGGCGCGATGTTGGGGGCCGACACATGACCAGACGCAAGGCCCGGCCCGAGGACGTCGACGCGATCTGTGCCGCGTTGCCGGACACCGAGCTCGGCATCTCGTGGGGTGACCGGCCGACTTGGAAGGTGCCGAGGGGGCCGAAGGGCAAGGGCTTCGTGCTGCGGCGTGCCCCGCAGAAGAACGTGGTCGACCCGGCCACGGGCGCGCCGTACGACGACCTGCTGGTGATCCGGGTGCCCGACGAGGCAGCCAAGCTGGCGCTGGTCGAGTCTGACGGGCCGTTCTTCACCATCGCGCACTTCGACGGCTACAACGCGGTCCTGGTGTCACAGTCGCGGCTCGGCGAGATCACCCGGGACGAGCTCACGGAGGTGCTCACCGACGCCTGGGCCACCTACGCGCCGGCGAAGCTCGTCAGGCAGCACCTTGGCCCCTGAGCGCGATGCCCGGTTCCGTGACCAGCCCCGGCTGGCGGCGTACGACGTGCTGCGCGCCGTGGACGCCGACGACGCCTACGCCAACCTGGTCCTTCCCACGCTGCTCCGCGAGCGCGGTCTGACTGGGCGGGATGCCGCCCTGGCCACCGAGCTGGTCGGCGGCACTCTGCGCGGGCAGGGGACCTACGACGCGATCCTGACCTCCGTTGCCGACCGGGTGCCCGACCCGCCGGTCCTCTCCGCGCTCCGGCTGGGTGCGCACCAGCTGCTGGCGATGCGAGTGCCCAGCCACGCCGCGGTCACGACCACCGTGGACCTGGTCAGGCACCGGGTCGGACACAAGCCGGCCGGGTTCGTCAACGCGGTGCTCCGCAAGGTCGCCGCCCACGACCTCGACGGCTGGGTACGACGGGTGGCACCCGACCCCGGCGCCGACCTCACGGGCTACCTGGCCCTCGCGCACTCCCACCCGCGCTGGGTCGTCGACGCACTGGCCGAGGCGCTGGACCGGCCCGACGAGCTCGAGGCGCTGCTCGCTGCCGACAACGAACGACCCCGTGTGACTCTGGTGGCTCGGCCCGGCTTCTCGACCGTCGAGGAGCTCGGTGGCTCGCCCAGCGCCGCGAGCCCGCTCGGGGTCGAGCTCGACGCAGGAGACCCCGGTGAGATCCCGGCCGTCCGCGAGGGTCGGGCGGGGGTGCAGGACGCCGGCTCCCAGCTCGCGGCGCTCGCGCTGAGCCGGGCCGAGGTCGACGGAGTCGATGACAGGTGGCTGGATCTCTGTGCCGGCCCCGGTGGCAAGGCCGCGCTGCTGGCCGCGATCGCCGCGCAACGCGGGGCCCGGCTGCTGGCCGTCGAGCGGCAACCGCACCGCGCCCTCCTGGTGCGGCAAGGCGCCCGGGCCGCGGCCGCGGGGCTGGCGGGCATCGTGACCGCGGACGGAACGCGACCGGCCTGGCCTGACAACCACTTCGACCGGGCGCTGGTCGACGCCCCGTGCTCGGGTCTTGGTGCGCTCCGCCGGCGCGCGGAGGCCCGCTGGCGCCGCACTCCCGAGGACGTCACCACGCTCTGCGGCCTCCAGCGAGCTCTTCTGGGCAGCGCTGTCGACGCAGTCCGGCCGGGTGGTGTCGTGCTCTACGCAACCTGCTCGCCGGTTCTCGAAGAGACCGTCGGCGTGGTCCGGGAAGTGCTGGCGGCGCGGTCAGACGTAGGACTGGAGGACGTGGCCCCGCTCGTCCCCGAGCTCACCGACGTCGCCTCGCCCCACCTGGACGCAGCGGTCCAGCTCTGGCCGCACCGGCACGGCACCGATGCGATGTTCCTGGCGCTGCTCCGCAAGCACGACCCGCTGTAGTCGTTAGGCTGGCGACCACCATGGGCATCCAGATCACTCCCAGCATCCTGAACGCCGACTTCGCCGACCTGGCTGGGGAGATCGCGCGGATCCCGAGCGCCGACATGGTCCATGTCGACGTGATGGACAACCACTTCGTGCCCAACCTGACATTCGGGCCGACCATGGTCGAGGCGCTGGCGAAGGTGGCCGGCCAACCGCTGGACTGTCACCTGATGATCGAGGACCCCGACCGCTGGGCACCGGCGTACGTCGAGGCCGGCGCTGCCAGCGTGACCTTCCACGTCGAGGCCGCCGCGGCGCCGGTCCGGCTGGCCCGGGAGATCCGCAGCCAAGGTGGTCGGGCCGGTCTGGCTCTCAAGCCGGCCACAGCGGTCGACCCCTACGAGGACCTGCTTCCCGAGCTCGACATGCTGCTCCTGATGACCGTGGAGCCGGGCTTCGGCGGCCAGTCGTTCCTCGACCTGTGCCTGCCCAAGATCACCCGTGCCCGCGAGCTCGCCGAGAAGCACGGGCTCGACCTGTGGCTCCAGGTCGACGGGGGAGTCTCCCCGGAGACCATCGAACGCTGTGCGGCTGCGGGAGCGGACGTGTTCGTCGCGGGCTCGGCGGTGTACGGCGCCGACGACCCGGACGCGATGGTCGAGGAGCTGCGCGGTCTAGCCCGAAATGCCAGATAAGCCCGTTCTGCTGCGCACCGCCGACCGCCGTCCCTAGCCTCGGAGCATGACTGCCACACCGCACACCTCGATGACCACCGCGGGCAGCCACCGTGCGCCGGTGGACCTGTTCGAGCCCGAGGCCGCTGGCGTGCAACGCACAGCGGCACACCGGGCCCTCGACCCGACACCGTCGGTGACGCCGGTGGGCCCGGAGACTCCGAACCATGCCTCGCGACACCGCACCTCTCCCAAGGTGTCGCACGCCGCGATCTACCGGCTGCTGACCCTGGTCATCGGACTGGTCCTGGTCGCCCTCGCCCTGCTGCGCTTCGGCTGAGACCCGGCCTGTCCGAACCGGTCAGCCGTTGTCGTTGTCCGCGACCTCCGCGAGCTTGACGAGCGAGTCGTCGAGCTGGGCCGCCGTGACCAGCGGGAAGCTGATCTTGTCGAGGAGACCCTGGTCGGTGACCTGCGCCCAGTCGTAGGTCAGGCTCACGACGGTGCTGTCGGAACCGGCCGACTTCAGCTCCCACAGCCACTCCCAGCCGGGCGGCTCGTTGCCGGCCGGAGCGGTCTTCCAGCCGATCATCTTGTTCTGGTCGAAGGCCGAGACGACGTTGTCGGTCTGGTACTCACCACCCATGTGGTCACCCGCCATGTTCATCCGGAACTGCTGACCGACCTTGGTGATCCGGTCGCCGCGGTCGAGACCACGGACGAACCCGGAGCCGTCGAGCTCGACGTGCTTGTGCGGGTTGGACAGCACGTC
Organism: Propionibacteriales bacterium; assembly: GCA_038233595.1. Lineage (GTDB taxonomy): Bacteria > Actinomycetota > Actinomycetes > Propionibacteriales > Nocardioidaceae > Marmoricola. The sequence goes on from JBBSVL010000102.1 coordinate 4,212, forward strand.
GAAGACGGCTCCGGCCGGGGCGTTGATCGTGCGCTGGACGTTGATCTGCTTGTCATCACTCATCTCTCCACCCTGCGTCGGTGAGGTGGCTTAGACAACCACCCGTAGGAGTACAGCTCTCGACACCTGTGGCAGTCTTGGACCCGACGAGTTGCAAACACTCGCGTGCACTGGGGTCGGTGAAACTCCGAGCCGGCGGTGAGAGTCCGCGACCCGGTCACCTCCAGTGACCGGTTGACCAGGTGGAACTCCTGGACCGACGGTCAAAGTCCGGATGGGAAGTCGCACGCGCGTCGTTGGTCGACCCGGCCCTGATCGGGCCTGCAAAGCCAGCGTCGTACGTCGAGCCCCGGTGTCCGTCGAGACGGATCGGAAGGGCACCCAGATGAGCTCCGACTCAGGGACAGCAGCGGAACGCTGCGCCATGCAGCGTGCCCTCGAGCTGGCCCGCAGCCCTGGTGTCCCACTCGGCCCGAACCCGCGGGTCGGCTGCGTGCTGCTGGCCCCCGACAACACCGTGATCGGCGAGGGCTACCACCGTGGCGCCGGTAGCGCCCACGCGGAGGTCGTCGCGCTGGCCGAGGTCGGCACCGCCACGCGCGGGGCCACCGCCGTGGTCACCCTCGAGCCGTGCAACCACACGGGTCGGACCGGCCCGTGTGCCGAGGCTCTGGTCGCCGCGGGCGTGGCGCGGGTGGTCTACGCCCAGCCGGACCCGAACCGGGTTGCCGCCGGGGGCGCCGAGACGCTGCGAGCCGCCGGGATCGAGGTCGTCGGTGGCCTGCTGCAGGACGAGGCGCGGGCGGTGAACCGGGCCTGGACCTTCGCGATGGACCACTCAAGGCCGTTCGTCACCTGGAAGCTCGCCACCACGTTGGACGGACGCAGCGCCGCCGCCGACGGCACCAGCCGCTGGGTCAGCTCGCGCGCGGCACGCGTCGACACCCACCGGTTGCGCGCCGAGTGCGACGCGATGCTGGTCGGCACGAACACCGTGGCCGTGGACGACCCCGAGCTCACCGTCCGGGACGAGTACGACGAGCCGCTGCCGCACCAGCCGCTGAGGGTGGTGATGGGGGAACGCGACCTGCCGGGCGGCAGCCGCATCTTCAACGACCGCGCCGAGACGGTGCAGCTGCGCACCCGAGACCCGCACATAGCCCTGGCCGAGCTGCTCGCCCGCGACCGGCACCACGTGTTCCTCGAGGGTGGCCCGGAGCTGGCGGCAGCCTTCCTGCAGGCAAGGCTCGTCGACGAGGTGGTCTGCTACCTCGCGCCCAAGCTGCTGGGCGCGGGAACCAGTGCAGTATCCGACCTGGGCATCGGCACCATCGCCGACGCTCTCGAGCTGAACCTCACCGACGTCACGACCGTCGGCGTCGGCGCGGGCGCGAACGTGCGGCTGACCATGACCGCATCCCCGCTGGTCGAGCAGGGCGCTCTGGCGCCCGACGTCGAGACCCCCGCCGACGAAGGGACCAGCTGATGTTCACCGGCATCATCGAAGAGCTCGGCACCGTCACCGGGATCGAGGACCAGGGTGACGCGATCCGGCTCACCATCGGGGCGGCGACCGTCCTCGCCGATGCCGGGCTCGGCGACTCGCTCGCGGTGAACGGCTGCTGTCTGACCGTCTCGGGCATCCAGGTGTCCCCGGCCGACGGGGGTCTGGACGTGGGCACCCGAACAGCAGCTCGTTTCACCGCAGACGTGATGCGCGAGACGCTCGACAAGACCGGAATCGGCGGGCTGGTGGTCGGCGACCGGGTCAACCTGGAGCGCGCGGTCACCGCCCAGACCCGGTTGGGCGGCCACCTCGTCCAAGGCCACGTCGACGCGACCGGTGCCATAGCCCGTCGTACCCCGTCCGCGCACTGGGAGCTGGTCGAGATCGAGGCGCCGAAGAGCCTGCTGCGCTACCTGGTGCCGAAGGGTTCGATCACCGTCGACGGGACCTCCCTGACCGTCGTCGACGTGCTGGCCGACGGCTTCACCGTCAGCCTGATCCCCGAGACCCTCGCCCGCACCACGCTCGGGTTCCGGCAACCCGGGGACCGCGTGAACCTGGAGGTTGACGTGATCGCCAAGTACGTCGAGAAGATGGTCGCTGCACAGGCGCCAGGAGGAGAACAGTCGTGAGCATCCTGACCTGGCTGTACGACGCGCAGCTGACGATCCTGGGCCACCCGATCACCTGGCGCGAGATCCTCGGCAACGGCTTCGGATTCGCCTCTGCGGTCGGTGGGCTGCGGCGCAAGGTGTGGGCCTGGCCGGTCGGCATTGTCGGCAACGTGCTGCTTTTCTCGGTCTTCATCGCCGCCACCTTCGAGGTCGACGCACAGGTGCCGCTCTACGGGCAGGCCGGCCGGCAGGTGTTCTTCGTGCTCACCAGCATCTACGGCTGGCAGCGCTGGCGGCAGACCCGAGCGCTTCACTCCGACGATGCGGCCATCACACCGCGCTGGGCCACGATGCGCGAGCGCACGGCGTACGTCGTGCTGGCGGTGGCGCTGATCCTGGTGCTGCAGTGGGTGTTCAGCATCATCGGCGCCGGCTACCCGGCCCCCCGCTGGTACTACTGGTGCGACGCGTGGATCTTCGTCGGCTCGATGCTGGCCACCTACGCGATGGCGCGCGGCTGGACCGACTTCTGGCTGGCCTGGATCGCGGTCGACCTGGTCGGCGTACCGCTGCTCTGGCACTCCGGCTACTACCCGACAGCGGTCCTGTTCGTGGTCTACGCAGGTCTGGTGGTCTGGGGCTTCGTGGTGTGGTTGCGGGCGAGCCGGGTGGAGACCGCCCCGGAGGAGAAGGCGATGGCATCGATGTGAAACCAGCCCAGCACCAGGGAGTCCGGCTCGACCCGGTCGAGCGCGCGGTCGCCGACATCGCCGCCGGCAGGGCGGTGGTGGTCGTGGACGACGAGACCCGCGAGAACGAGGGGGACCTCATCTTCGCGGCCAGCAAGGCGACCCCGGAGCTGATGGCGTTCACGATCCGGCACTCCAGCGGCGTGATCTGCGTGCCGATGCCGGCCCCGATGCTCGACCGGCTGGAGATCCCGCTGATGACCCCGCACAACAAGGACAGGTTGCGCACGGCCTACACGATCTCGGTGGACGCCCGAGACGGTGTCACCACCGGTATCTCCGCCCACGACCGGGCGCACACCGCCAGGGTGCTCGCCGACTCGGCCACCGAGCCCGGGGACCTGACCCGGCCCGGTCACGTCTTCCCGCTGCGCTACCGCGAGGGCGGGGTGCTGGCCCGCCGCGGGCACACCGAGGCGGCCGTCGACCTGGCGCGTCTCGCCGGGCTCACCCCGGCCGGCGTGCTGGTCGAGGTGGTCAACGACGACGGCACCATGAAGCGGGCACCGCAGCTGCGGGAGTTCGCCGACGAGCACGGGCTGGCGATGATCTCGATCGACCACCTGGTGCACTTCCGGCGGCGCACCGAGACCCACGTCGTACGGCTCGCGGAGACCGACCTGCCCACCGCGCACGGGAGCTTCCGGGCATTCGGCTACCGGATCACCATCGACGACTCCGAGCACGTCGCCCTGGTGTACGGCGACCCGGCCGCCCTGGCCAACGGTGAGGCGGTGCTCACCCGGGTTCACTCCGAGTGCCTGACTGGCGATGTGTTCGGCTCCCAGCGCTGCGACTGCGGCCCGCAGCTCGACGAGGCTCTCGGGCTGATCGTCGCCGAGGGTCGTGGGGTGGTGATCTACCTGCGTGGTCACGAGGGACGCGGTATCGGGCTGCTCGCCAAGCTGCAGGCCTACCAGCTACAGGACGGCGGCCGGGACACCGTCGACGCCAACCTCGACCTGGGCCTGCCTGCGGACGCCCGGCACTACGGCGCGGCCACCCAGATCCTGCGCGACCTCGGGATCGGGAGCGTCCGGCTGCTGACCAACAACCCGGACAAGACCAAGAGCCTGGAGGCCTACGGCATCGCGGTCGCCGAACGGGTGCCTTTGACTCCTAGGCCCAACGACCACAACCTGACCTACCTGCGCACCAAGCGCGACCGGATGGGGCACCACCTGCCCGGTCTGGCCCCGGAACGAGCACCCGAGTGAACACCCCACGAAACCACTCGCTGCGCTCGCGCCTACGCGGGGGCCCCGTATGAACACCCCACGAAACCACTCGCTTCGCTCGCGCCTACGCGGGGGCCCCGTATGAGCGGCGAGGGAGCACCCGGGACCAGTCCCACCGACTGCCACGACCTGCGGGTCGCGGTGGTCGCCTCCAGCTGGCACGAGACCGTGATGGACGGGCTGCTGGCGGGCGCCG
>JBBSVL010000103.1:0-8430 GCA_038233595.1 Propionibacteriales bacterium
GAAGGAGCTCCGAGACGAGCTCGGTCCGGAGTACGCCGACCTGCAGCTGCGTGACCTCGACCCCCGGGTCGCGATCCGTCAGCACGTCCTCGACGCGATGAACGAGATCGAGAAGGAGGAGGAGCGCGCCAAGACCCGCCCCGGCCAGCAGCCGTTGACCACCGACGAGCGGCCGCCGTACGACGACGAGGCGACCTGAGACCGGCTGATTACCAAGGTCTGTAGGAGTCTGTCCACTCCCGTGGGGGTGCGCACCCCGGGAAGTATCAGTTCTCCATGGGAAGTCGTGGGAACGTCGTCAGAAGACCTTCAGACCTTGGTAATCGTGTGACGCGCGGGGCCTAGCCGGACTTGGCGGCGAGCGTCAGCGTGAACCGCTTCACTTGGCTGCCGCGCTTGATGGTGAGCGCCAGCTTGTCGCCCTTGACGTGGCTGCGGATCGCCACCACCAGCCCGATGCTGCTGGTGATCGGCTTGCCATCGACCTTGGTCACCAGGTCACCCGCCCTGAGCCCGGCGTCTGCGGCGGGCTCACCGCGGGTGATGCCCGTGATCTGCGCGCCATCGACATCGGGGTTGCTGCGTACGTTGGCCCCGATGACCGGGTACTCGGCCTTGCCGGTGCGCAGGATCTGCTCGGCGGTGATCTCCACCTGCTCGATCGGGATTGCGAACCCGACCCCGATGCTGCCGCTCTCCCCCGAGCCGGTCGACCCGATCGAGGCGATCGCGGAGTCCATCCCAACGACCTGTCCCTGCAGGTCGACCAGCGGGCCGCCCGAGTTGCCGGGGTTGATCGCGGCGTCGGTCTGCACGGCGTTGATGTAGGACTGGTCGTTGGTGCTTTCCCCGGTGGTTACCGGACGGTCCAGCGCACTGATGATGCCCGACGTGACTGTGCTGCTCAGACCCAGCGGCGAGCCGAACGCGATGACGGTCTCACCCACCCGCATCTGCTGGGACGACCCGAGCTTGGCCGGCTTCAGGCTCTTGGCACCGTTTGTCTCGATCACTGCAACGTCGTAGACCGCGCTGCGCCCGATCACCTTGGCCTTGGAGTGCTTGCCGTCCTGGTCGACGACCTCGATGTTTCCGTTGTCCTTGGCGGCCTGGGCGACGACGTGGTTGTTGGTGATGATGTGGCCAAAGGTGTCGAAGACGAACCCGGACCCGGTCGCGCCCCGCGCCTGGCCGTCGTACTCCGCGATGATCTGGACTGTGCTCGGCAACAGCTTCTGCGCCACGGACGCGATGCTGCTGTTGTCGGGTGGCAGCGGCGCAGCAGTGCGCTGCTGCACCTTGAACACGTCGGCGGTGGACCCGCCGCTGCCGCTGCGGGCGACCACTCCCCCGATCACACCCCCGCCGATGCCGAGCACGAGGCAGAGCAGCGCGATCACCGGCCAGACCCAACCGGACAGCCGACCTCGTGGCGTGGAGCTCGGCGGCGCCATCTGGCCCGGGTAGGGCTGCGGATAGCCGTACCCCACGGGTGCGGGCGGACCGGTCGGAGGCACGGCCCCACCCCCAGCCCCGGTAGTCGCGGGCAGCGCAGGGTCAACGGGTCGTGTCGAGCCGGACGGGCTGGTCCACTGGTGCTCGCTCAGCGGCGCCGTGGGTTCGGGCCGTTGGTCAGGCGCCGCCCAGGGGTCGTGTTCGTCGTCGGTCACAGGCCTATCTTGCGTGACGACGCAAGACCCCGGCGCCGGGGCCCAAGGAGGCCCCCTGACCGGCGAGGCCGTTGGAGATCGAAGCGAGCGCGGGGCGGGTCGGCGGAAGCTCCCCGACACCGGCCGGCGCACCGGTGAGCGCGACCAGGCCGATCACCGCCGCACCGACGGATCCGGCACCAGCGGCGACGAACGCCGTACGACGGGCCCGGCTGCGGCGTTCGATCGCGTCGACGGCCGACCAGGCGTGCACGTCGTACAGCGCCCCGACCAGGCTGGGGCGGGGCTGTGCCCCGGGGCCGGACATGGTGGCCAGCCGGGTCTTGGTCCAGCCCTCGCGCTCGATCAGCCGTCGGCAACCGGGGCAGGTCATCGCGTGGTCCCAGGCACGCTCCTCCTCGCCCGCGGACAGCTGTCCGTCGACGAGAGCGCTGACCCGGTCCCCCAGGTGTCCACTGAGCCCGAGGATCATTGGCTCACGACAGCTGTCCGGAGTGGACGGGCCCGGAGTAGCGCACCCTGCCCTCGGCGGGTGCCCGGTGGGACAAGGCGGTGCGAAGCATCAGCCGGCCGCGGTGGATGCGGGAGCGGACCGTGCCCATCTTCACGCCCAGGACGTCGGCGATCTCCTCGTAGCTGAGGCCTTCGACGTCGCACAGGACGACCGCGGCACGGAAGTCGGGCGGCAGGTCGGCGAGCGCCCCCTCGATGTCGGCGTCGAACAGCTGGTCGAGGTAGGCGACGTCCGGGGTCGGAAGGGAGCTGGGCAGCCGTCCGGCCGCGTCGTCGCCGAGCGCATCGAAGCGGATCCGCGTCTTGCGCCGGGCTTGGTCGAGGAAGAGGTTGGTGGTGATCCGGTGCAGCCAGCCCTCGAAGGTGCCGGGAGTGAACTTGTCCAGCGACCGGAAGACCCGGACGAACACTTCCTGGGTCAGGTCCTCGGCGTCGTGCGGGTTCCCGGTCAGTCGGTAGGCGAGGCGATAGACGCGTGCCGAGTGGTCGGTGACGATCTGCTCCCAGCTGGGCGCGACCCAGGCCGCGGCCTGGTCGATGGGCTCATCACTGGGTTGCTCGGGCATCGGGGCCTCCTGCCGGCCGGCAGGGCTCCGGGAGGTACCGGCTGCCCGCAGGGCCTTGCGTATCACCATGGTGTGGGCTGACCTCCTCCACGCTAGGTTCGACGGCTGAGAGCACGCTGAGGGTTGCGATGTGCCAATCCTAAGGAACCGGCACCAACAAACCCAGGATGTCTGGGTAAACGTACGCCGCCCCGGTCAGGTTCCCGGACCGGTCCGGACCGCTCGCCTGACCGGTCCGGCCTTCCTACGGTAGTAGAGTCCGACCCAGCCCAAACCGACCCAGGAGGACGTCATCACCACAGGAATCAAGCCCGCGAGCTGGACCTACGCGGAAGGGTTCGTGGCCGAGGACGAGGCTCTCGCTGCCGCGCGCGGTCGCGCCAAGGAGGTCGGGGTGGTTCCGATCGGCTCCGGCGGTGGCGCAGCGCTGAGGTTCCTGGCATCCGTGCTCGGCGCGCGCGCCGTCGTAGAGATCGGCACCGGCACCGGCGTGTCCGGGCTGTGGCTGCTGCGCGGGATGCGCCCGGACGGCGTGCTGACCACGGTCGACACCGAGACCGAGCACCAGCGACTGGCCAAGCAGACCTTCAACGAGGCGGGTATCGCGGCTCAGCGGGCCAGGCTGATCCCCGGCTCTGCGCTCGACGTGCTCCCGCGGCTGACCGACGGCCACTACGACATCGTGTTCTGTGACGGTGACAAGCAGGAGTACCCCGAGTACCTCGCCGAGGCCCTGCGGCTGCTCCGTCCCGGGGGCGTCGTGGCGTTCGACAACGCGCTGTGGCACGACAAGGTCGCCGACCCGGCGCAGCGCGACGCCGAGACCGTGGCGATCCGGGAGCTGGGCCGGTCGGTGGCCGAGCACGACGGGCTGGTCCCGGTGCTGCTGCCCGTCGGCGACGGGCTGCTGCTCGCCAAAAAAGTCTGACGCCGCAGGTCTGTCTAGTAGCGCGGGGCTGCGAGGAAGCCGGCCCCGCCCTCGGCAACCGCGACCACCTCGCACGCCTCGATCAGGATCGGCGAGGAGCCGATGATCTGCGACCCCGGCGACCCGTCCGCCTCGGCGGTGAACGACTCCCGGAACGCCGAGCATTCGGCCGCCGACTCGAACACGTAGCAACCCTCGAACCACTCGCCCCGGCGCATCCGCCAGGTCTTGAACCGCAGCGGCGCCATCGCGGAGAACCTCGCGTGTGAGGTGCCCGCGACGTAATCCTGGAGCCGCGTGGCGACGTCGTCGGGGGCGTCGACGAGGGACCAGCGAACGGTGAGTGCGTGGCCCGGCTCGTCTGGTTGCCGGTCGGCGGAGGGCTGGGCGCTCATGAGGACTCCCGGGTCGTGTGTGTTGCGCGGATACCGGCCAGAGGTTCGCGCTGCTCGAGCCAGTAGAGCAGGGCACGGGGACCGAACCCGGTCGGCCCGGAGGTCCACTCCCAGGCGTCCTCGGGTGAGTCGCCGACCGATGCGATGTCGAGGTGCGCCCAGGGCAGACCGCCCGTGAAGTGCTGGAGGAACAGGGCGGCGACGATCGCCTGCGCCGAACGGGGTGCGTTGTCGGCGTCGGCCACCTTCGACCTCAGCCGCTCCTCGTACTCCTCGGCAAGGGGCAGCCGCCAGAAGGGCTCGCCCGCTGCCGCGCCGGCGGCCAGGATCTGGTCCACGAGCGCGTCGTCGGTCGCGAAGATGCCACCGATGCGCTGCCCCAGGCCGACCTTGACCGCCCCGGTGAGCGTGGCCACGTCGACCACCACGTCGGGACCCAGCTCGGCAACGGCGTAGGCGAGCGCGTCGGCGAGCACCAGCCGGCCCTCGGCGTCGGTGTTGGTCACCTCCGTCGTACGGCCGCCGTAGTGGCAGATCACGTCCCCCGGTCGCATCGCGTCACCACCGATGACGTTCTCGGCGAGTGCTACCACGCCGGTTACCCGCACCGGGCAGTCGACGGCTGCCAGCGCGGCCATCACCGAGAGCACGACTGCACCGCCGGTCATGTCTCGCTTCATCGTGGACATCGCCTCGCCGGTCTTGATCGAGAGCCCGCCACTGTCGAAGGTGATTCCCTTGCCCACCAGGACCAGATGCGGGACGCCGCGCTTGCGCTTCGGGGAGTACTCGACCTGGAGCAACCGGGGGGGCGTCTCGGAGGCGCGCCCGACGGCAGTGATGCCGCCGAACCCGCGATCGGCCAGCTGCTGCTCATCGAGCACCGTGACCTTCAGCCCGGCCTCCTCGGCAACGGCCTCCGCCTGGTCGACGAACCACTGCGGGTTCTTCACGTTCGAGGGGACCGTGGCCAGGGCCCGAGCGCGCCAGCCCGCGCCGGCCACAGCCAGCGCGGCGGTGAGTACGTCGGCCCGGTCGGCGCCGCCGGTCACCACGACCCGGCCAACGGGGCGCGACCGCGGACCGGTGGACCGCATGTGGAACTCGAAGGAACCCAGCACGACACCTTCGACGAAGGCCCGCAGGCCGGCGTCGTCGCCGACGCTGGGCACGGAGGTCGAGACGGCGGCGAGTCCCTTGGTGTGCCGCGCGACAGCGGCGCCTGCTCGGCGCAGCTCGGCCGGCGTGCCCGAGCCGACCCCGACGAGCAGGACCAGTCGCACTTCGGCCTCGGAGAGCTCTTGACCAGCGAGTGGAAGGGCAGTGATCTCGCCGGCCGCACCCGTGGCCCTGGCCTGGTCGAGCACGGCGAAGAGGTCCAGTGGCACCTCATCGAGGAGCTCCGCGGCGCCCGGGCCCAGAGTCGGCGCCCCGTCGTCGGCAGGGTCGCCGGGACCTGCGGCGAGAACGGGCAGGGCGATGACGTCGACACCGACGACACGCGAGGGTGCCGCGTCACTCAGCGCGAACTGGGGCGGAGAGACCTGGGCCGGGAGGGACTGGAGCACGAGGTGACCCTATCCAAGGCGAGTGTGGGACGACCCCGCGTGTCCCAAGAGCAAGCCCCCGGGGATCCTGGTCAGGATGCCCGGGGGCCGACGAGTGAGCGGGGGCCGGCCTCAGCCGACCACATCCTTGAGCGCGTCACCCAGTGCGGTGGCTTCCTGAGCGTTGAGCTCGACCACCAGACGGCCACCGCCTTCGAGCGGGACGCGCATCACGATGCCGCGCCCCTCCTTGGTGACCTCCAGCGGACCGTCTCCAGTCCGCGGCTTCATCGCCGCCATCTGCATACCTCTTCCTGTGTGGCGCTTGCGCTCGTCTCTTGCGCTGCTGGTCCGCATTATTCCCTATCGGCTCTCCTGGCCGGACCACACCGTCGAGATCAACTGCGGCAGACTGCCCGGCATGCACGCGCGACGGACCCCATCGACGCGTCCCAGCACACCCCGAGGAGACCGACCATGACCGACTCCCCCGTCCTGTACGCCGTCGCCGACGGAGTCGCCACGATCACGCTGAACCGGCCGGACGCCATGAACAGCCTCAACGTGGCCGCCAAGGAGTCGCTTGTGGAGGCGGTCACCAACGCAGCGGGGGACGACTCGGTGCGCTGCGTCGTACTGACCGGCAGCGGACGCGCGTTCTGCGTCGGCCAGGACCTCAAGGAGCACATCGCGATCCTGAACGACTCGTCGTCCGACGAGCTGTTCAACACCGTCGACGTGCACTACAACCCGACCGTGACGGCGCTGGCCACGATGGCCAAGCCGGTGGTCGCGGCGGTCAACGGCGTCGCTGCCGGAGCCGGCGCCTCGCTGGCGTTCGCCTGCGACTTCCGGATCCTGGCCGAGCCGGCGGGGTTCAACCTCGCCTTCACGGGCATCGCGCTCTCCTGCGACACCGGTTCGTCGTGGACCCTTCAGCGTCTGGTCGGGCGAGCGAAGGCGATGGACCTGCTCTACTTCCCACGCACCGTCGGCTCCAAGGAGGCCCTTGAGCTCGGCCTCGCCTCCAAGGTGGTGCCGGCCGGTGACCTGGACTCCGAGGTGGCCACGCTCGCACAGCGCCTGGCCACCGGCCCCACGGTCGCGTTCGGCTCGATCCGCCGCTCGGTCGAGTACGCCGCCGGCGCCAGCTTCGAGGACGCACTGGCCTTCGAGTCGCAGCTGATGACGCTGACCGGTGCCACCGCGGACCACCACGCTGCCGTCGAGGCCTTCGTGACCAAGCAGAAGCCAGTCTTCAACGGCCGCTGACGTTGAGCTGCGCCAAATGCACCGTCGAGTGGTGGGAAATGCACCGCCCAATACGTGCAGTTTCCACATCTCAACGGGGCGTTTCCCACATCTCAACCGGGGTCGGGTCGCTGCTCGAGGTCGTGGGCCAGTCGGGCGATCAGGGCGTCGACCTCGGCGGCCCGGTAGCCGCGCAGCACAGTGCTGAACCGCACGTCCCGGAGATCCTCGGCGGTCAACGGCCCGTCGGCCTGGACCCGGACGTCGGGGCGGTCGTCGTACTCCTCGGCCATCGAGTCGCCGGCACCGGACGCGACGACGGCGACCGCGCCGATCAGCAGCACGATCAGCACCGCGAAGAACCACATCATCTGACCTACTCCGGTCGATTCGAGGTTGGCGTCGGCACCTGGTCGTCCCGGGCATCCCGGGCGTCGACCATGATCGCGACGGCTTCGGAGACGTCGTCGACCAGGGTGATCATGTCCAGGTCGTGCGGCGAGATCTTGCCGTCCCGGGCAACCGGACCCGAGAGCCACTCGAAGAGGCCCGACCAGTACTCCCTGCCGACCAGTACGACGGGAAACGACGTCACCTTCTGCGTCTGGGCCAAGGTGAGCGCCTCGAACATCTCATCGAGAGTGCCGAGGCCGCCCGGCAGCACGACGAACCCCTGTGAGTACTTCACGAACATCGTCTTGCGGGCGAAGAAGTAGCGGAAGTTCACGCCGAGACCGACCCACTGGTTCAGTCCCGACTCGAAGGGCAGCTCGATGCCGAGGCCGATGGAGACCCCGCCGGCTTCGGAAGCGCCCTTGTTGGCAGCCTCCATCACGCCCGGGCCACCCCCGGTGACCACCCCGAACCCGGCGTCCACCAGCGCTCGGCCCAGCGCTTCTCCCTTGGCGTAGAACGGGTCGTCGGGCTGGGTGCGGGCCGAGCCGAACACCCCGATCGCCGGGCCTACCTCGGCCAGCGCACCGAACCCCTCGACGAACTCGGCCTGGATCCGCAGCACCCGCCACGGGTCGGTGTGCAACCAGTCGCTCGAGCCGATGGAGTCGAGCAGCCTCTGGTCCGCGGTCGTCATCGGTCGCTCTGGGTGTTCGATGTCCCCGGCTCGCCGAGCCAGGCGCGCAGCTTCTGCTCGCACGAGACGATCTGGGCGATCGGGACGTGCTCGTCCTGCTTGTGGGCGAACATCGGGTCACCGGGACCGAAGTTCACCGCCGGGACACCGAGCTGCGTGAACTGCGCGACGTCGGTCCAACCGAACTTGGGCTTCGGCTCGCCACCGACCGACTGCACGAACGCGGCGGCGGCGGGCACCGAGAGGCCCGGCAACGCGCCCGGTGCGGTGTCGGTCAGCTCGAGCTCGTAGCCCTCGAACAGCTCCCGGACGAACGCCAGCGCCTGCGCCTCGGACCGGTCCGGGGCGAAACGGTAGTTGACGGTGACCCGGCACTCGTCGGGGATCACGTTCGTCGCGACGCCACCGGCGACCACGACCGCGTTGAGACCTTCGTGGTACTCCAGCCCGTCGATCACCGGCGTGCGCGC
>JBBSVL010000104.1:0-8362 GCA_038233595.1 Propionibacteriales bacterium
GGGCAGGCAGGTCAGCGTCGTACGGCTCCGGGTCGGGAAGCTGGCCGGTGTGGTCCCGGACGCGTTGACGTTCTGCTTCGAGCTGGCCACGGCCGGGACCCCGCTCGAGGGCGCGAGCCTGGAGATCGAGCAGGAGCCGGGTCGAGCGCACTGCCGCTCGTGCGACACGGACTTCTCGATGGTCGACGCGTTCTTGTTGTGCGACTGCGGTAGCGCCGACGTCACGCTGCTCTCGGGTCGCGACCTTTCGGTGACGTCAGTGGAGGTGGCCTAGATGTGCAGCACCTGTGGTTGTGGGGAGGGCGACGTACGCCTGACCACTCTCGGTACGACGGACGGCCCTAGCCAGGCGAACGGACATACCCACGACCATCCTCACGAGCACCCGCACCAGAAGGGTCATGAGCACGGGGACGGCCACGACCACGTGCATCTGGCACCCGATGCCGAGCTGCGCACCCACACCCTCGAGCTCGAGGTCGCGGTGCTGGCCAAGAACGACGGGCTCGCCGCGCGCAACCGGGCCTGGTTGACCGAGCACGGCATCACCGCGCTGAACCTGATGAGCTCGCCGGGGGCAGGGAAGACCACGCTGCTGGAGCGCACCATCGCGACCATAGGCCGGCCGGTCAGCGTGATCGAGGGCGACCAGGAGACGCTCTTCGACGCCGAGCGGATCCGCAGCGCGGGTGCCCGCGCGGTCCAGGTGAACACCGGGGCCGGGTGCCATCTCGACGCCACCATGGTGGCTCGTGCCCTCGAGGATCTGCAGCCTGCCGACGACAGCATCGTGTTCATCGAGAACGTCGGCAACCTAGTCTGCCCGGCGCTGTTCGACCTCGGCGAGCTGCGCAAGGTGGTGGTGATCTCGGTGACCGAAGGCGACGACAAGCCGCTGAAGTATCCCCACATGTTCGCCGCCGCCGATCTGGTCGTGCTGAACAAGACCGACCTGCTGCCCTACGTCGACTTCGACCCCGAACGGCTCACCCGTGACGCCCGCAAGCTCAACCCCGATGTCCAGGTGCTGCCGGTGTCGGCAAAGACCGGCGACGGGTTCGACACCTGGCTGTCCTGGCTGGCCTGATCCGGCGCGCCGCGCCGCCGAACCCTTGACACTGGGTGTGACCTGGGTCTCTTATAGCAGGAGGGGTAGGGACAGCGGCCACAGGGCCGACGAGCAGAGATCTGACAGGGACTTCGAGAGCCCCAGAAAGCCGGCGCAGATGCCCACAGCCGAAGCAGTCAAGGCCGAAGAAACTCTCATCCACGTCTTGTGGATCAACGCCGGGCTCAGCTGCGACGGTGACTCCGTCTCGCTGACCGCGGCCACCCAGCCAAGCATCGAGGAGATCGCGCTCGGCGCCCTTCCGGGCTTGCCGCAGATCGCGGTGCACTGGCCGCTGATCGACTTCGAGTGCGGTCCCAACGGTGGTGCCGACGACTTCCTGGAGTGGTTCTTCAAAGCAGACCGTGGCGAGCTCGAGCCGTTCGTGCTGGTGGTCGAGGGCTCGATTCCCAACGAGCAGCTGCACGACGAGGGCTACTGGTGCGGCTTCGGCAACGACCCGGCGACGGGTCAGCCGATGACCACCAGCGAGTGGCTGGACCGGCTCGCTCCCAAGGCCACCGCGATCGTCGCGGTCGGCACCTGCGCGACCTACGGCGGGATCCACGCGATGGCGGGGAACCCGACCGGCGCGATGGGGGTGCCGGACTACCTCGGCTGGGACTGGAAGTCCAAGGCGGGCATTCCGATCGTCTGCGTTCCGGGTTGCCCGGTGCAGCCCGACAACATGTCCGAGACGCTGACCTACCTGCTCTACATGGCCACCGGCCAGGCCCCGATGATCCCGCTGGACGACGCGCTGCGCCCCACCTGGCTCTTCGGCGCGACGGTGCACGAGGGCTGTGACCGCGCCGGCTACTACGAGCAGGGCGACTTCGCCACCGAGTACGGCTCCCCGAAGTGCATCGTCAAGCTCGGCTGCTGGGGGCCGACGGTGAAGTGCAACGTGCCCAAGCGCGGCTGGATGAACGGCATCGGCGGCTGTCCGAACGTCGGGGGTATCTGCATCGGATGCACGATGCCCGGCTTCCCGGACAAGTTCATGCCGTTCATGGACGAACCGCCCGGGGGAAAGCTCTCGACGAACGCGGTCGGGCTCTACGGCAACACCATGCGCCGGCTTCGGCACGTCACCACGCACACCCTCGACAAGGAGCCCAAGTGGCGCAAGCGCGGCAAGCAGCTGACCACCGGCGCCACCAAGACCTGGTAATCCCATCCCTCGACAGAAAGGCGGCGCAATGACGTCGACGATTTCCAAGCCCAGCAGCATGGGTGCAGGCAAGGACGGGCTTGTCGAGATGTCGTGGGATCCCATCACGCGCATCGTCGGGAGCCTGGGCATCTACACCAAGATCGACTTCAAGCAGAAGGTCGTCGCCGAGTGCCACAGCACCAGCTCGATCTTCCGTGGCTACTCGATCTTCATGAAGGGCAAGGACCCTCGCGACGCGCACTTCATCACCAGCCGGATCTGCGGCATCTGCGGCGACAACCACGCCACCTGCTCCTGCTATGCCCAGAACATGGCGTACGGCGTGAAGCCCCCGCACCTCGGTGAGTGGATCGTCAACCTGGGTGAAGCCGCGGAGTACATGTTCGACCACAACATCTTCCAGGAGAACCTGGTCGGGGTCGACTACTGCGAGAAGATGGTCGCCGAGACCAACCCGGGCGTGCTGGAGCAGGCCAACTCGACGGAGTCTCCGCACGCGGACGCCCACGGCTACAAGACCATCGGCGACATCATGCGCTCGCTGAACCCGTTCACCGGAGAGTTCTACCGCGAGGCGCTGCAGGTCAGCCGGCTCACCCGCGAGATGTTCTGCCTGATGGAAGGGCGCCACGTGCACCCCTCCACGCTCTACCCCGGTGGTGTCGGCACCGTGGCGACGATCCAGCTGATGACTGACTACATCACCCGCCTGCAACGCTACGTGGAGTTCATGAAGAAGGTCGTGCCGATGCACGACGACCTCTTCGACTTCTTCTACCAGGCACTGCCCGGCTACGAAGAGGTCGGCAACCGACGCATCCTCCTCGCCTGCTGGGGTTCCTTCCAGGATCCCGAGCACTGCAACTTCGAGTACAAGGACATGACCGACTGGGGCCGCAAGATGTACGTCACCCCCGGTGTCGTCGTCGACGGCAAGCTGGTCACCACCGATCTGGTGGAGATCAACCTCGGCATCAGGATCCTGCTCGGGTCGTCCTACTACGACGACTGGGAGGAGCAGGAGATGTTCGTCAAGAACGACCCGCTCGGCAACCCGGTCGACCGACGACACCCCTGGAACCAGCACACCAACCCGCAGCCGCAGAAGCGGGACCTGGACAACAAGTACAGCTGGGTGATGTCCCCACGCTGGTACGACGGCAAGGACTACCTCGCACTGGACACCGGTGGCGGCCCGCTTGCTCGGCTCTGGGCCACGGCTCTGGCCGGCCTGGTCGACATCGGCTACGTCAAGGCGACCGGCAACAGCGTCCAGATCAACCTTCCCAAGACCGCCCTCAAGGGTCCGGTCGAGTTCGAGTGGAAGGTTCCCAAGTGGAGCAACACGATCGAGCGCAACCGTGCTCGTACGTACTTCCAGGCGTACGCCGCCGCCTGCGCGCTGCACTTCGCCGAGAAGGCACTCGTGGAGATCCGGGCCGGCCGGACCAAGACCTGGGAGAAGTTCGAGGTGCCCGAGGAGGGCGTGGGCTGTGGCTTCACCGAGGCGGTGCGGGGAGTGCTCTCACACCACCTGGTGATCAAGGACGGCAAGATCGCCAACTACCACCCCTACCCGCCGACCCCGTGGAATGCGAGCCCACGCGACAGCTACGGCACGCCGGGACCATACGAGGACGCGGTGCAGGGTCAGCCGATCTTCGAGGAGAACGACCGCGAGCACTTCAAGGGCATAGACATCATGCGCACCGTTCGCAGCTTCGACCCGTGTC
The DNA here is from genome assembly GCA_038233595.1 of Propionibacteriales bacterium. Classification (GTDB taxonomy): domain Bacteria; phylum Actinomycetota; class Actinomycetes; order Propionibacteriales; family Nocardioidaceae; genus Marmoricola. Next base: position 4,019 of record JBBSVL010000104.1, read on the forward strand.
TGCCCTGTGGCGTGCACATGTACCTCGGAGAGGGCCAGAAGCTGGAGCTGCTGCACTCGCCGACCCAGTCCGCCGGCAGTCAGTGACTGCGGCGGAGTCCGCCGAGCCGGCGTCTCCGGACTGGCGCGCGGCAGGGGAGCGGATCGACACCTTGCTCGACGCCAGTGCGTCAGGTGGAGTCGTCGCACGCGAACGGGCCGAGGAGCTGGTCCGGCTGGTTGCCGACCTGTACGGCGCCGGGCTGGAACGGGTGCTCGACATCGTGCACGAGCAGGGTCGTCTGGACGACCAGGTTCTCGACGCGCTGTGCGGCGACGACCTGGTGGCAAGCCTGCTGCTGGTCCACGGGCTGCACCCGTACGACGTGGAGACCCGTGTCGAGCAGGCCCTGGTGAAGGTCCGGCCCTATTTGGGCTCGCACGGCGGCGACGTGGAGCTCCTCGGGGTGTTCGACGACGTGGTCCGGCTGCGCCTGCTGGGCAGCTGCGACGGCTGCCCGTCCTCTTCGGTGACCCTGAAGCTGGCCGTCGAGGGCGCGATCGAGGCGGCTGCGCCGGAGATCACCTCGATCGAGGTCGAGGACGCTGCCGCGGAGACGACCGGCACAGTGATCGCGGTGGACTCGCTACGGGTCCGCCTCCAGGAGGTGCCGGACACCGGTTCGTCGGGTCCATCGTCTTGGCACTCCGTTTCCGGGCTCGACGAGCTCGCGTCCGGCGGTGTGCTGCAGACCACCGCAGGTGAAACCCGGATCCTGGTCTGCCGGATCGGCACCGACCTGTTCGCCTTCGTGGACAGGTGCGCCCGCTGTGACCAGGCCATGACCAACGCCGTGCTGGCCCGACGGATGGGTGCCGCCGTGGGAGAGGCCGTGCTCCGTTGCCCCGCCTGCGCCGCTCACTACGACGTACGACGGGCTGGTCTCTGCCTCGACGACGAGAGCCTGCACCTGGACCCGCTGCCGTTGCTGGCCGACGGCGTAGGCGTCTCCGTGGCCGCGCCCTCCTCGGTCTCGGCGTGAAGCGACCATGACTGACACCGTTCGTTCCGGCTCGCCGCTCGAGGTGCTCCGGCGGATCACCACCACCCGCCCCGAGCCGGTGGTCGGTGAACGCTGCGAGATGTGCGCAGAGGCGATCGCCGAGGAGCACCAGCACGTGGTGAACCTGGACAGCCGCGGTCTGATGTGCACCTGTCGTGGTTGTTACCTGCTGTTCACCGAGGAGAAGGCGACGCTGCGTTACCGCGCCGTCCCCGAGCGCTACCTGAGCTTTCCCGACCTCACCATGGACGCACGCGCCTGGGACGAGCTCCAGATCCCGGTCGGTCTGGCTTTCTTGTTCCGCAACTCCGTGCAGGAACGCACCATCGCCTTCTACCCCAGCCCCGCCGGCGCGACCGAGTCGGAGCTCCCTCTGGACGCGTGGGACCGGATCGTAGAGCAGAGTCCCCAGCTCGCGGTGCTCCGCGCCGACGTCGAGGCCCTGCTGGTGCGCCGTTCCGACGGGCCAGGAGGCTCCTGTCACCTGGTCCCGATCGACGCCTGCTACGAGCTGGTCGGCCGACTCCGGACACTGTGGCGCGGGTTCGACGGGGGCACCGAGGCACACGTGGCGATGGACGCGTTCTTCGCCCAGGTCGAGGCCCGCAGCCGTCCCGCGCCGAGCGTCGAGCAGCGATGACCACCCCACGAAAGCGCTCGCTGCGCTCCCGCTTCCGCAGGGACCCCGGATGAGCGACTACCAGTTCTCGATCCTCGACATCTTCGCCGAGACCTACTCCGTCGCGCCTCAGCTGACCGCGCGGCTGCGGATCGAGGAGGCCACCGGCCAGGTCATCCACGCGGTCGCGTTGCGGGCCCAGGTCCGGATCGAGCCGCAACGCCGGCACTACGACGAGAACGAGCGGGATGGTCTGCGAGGCCTGTTCGGGGACCGCGAGCGGTGGGTGGACACCCTCAAGCCGTTCTTGTGGATGCAGTGCAACACCACTGTGCAGGGTTTCACCGGTGCGACCGAGGTCGACCTCGTCCTTCCGTGCACCTATGACTTCGACGTGATCGGGTCCCGCTACCTGCACGCGCTCGACTCGGGCACGGTTCCCCTCACCATGCTGTTCTCGGGCACGGTCTTCACTCGCGGAGCCAACGGGTTCGGGGTGCAGCAGGTGCCGTGGGACTGCGAGGCCAGGCACGACCTGCCGGTGTCGGTCTGGCGGGACATGATCACGTCGTACTTCCCCAACACTGGTTGGATCCGGCTCGACCAGGACGTGCTCACAACGCTCGCCGACTTCCGGGCCCGGCGTGGGCTGACCACTTGGGAAGAGACGGTCCAGGTGCTGCTCGCGGCACAGGAATCTGCCCAGGGAGGCGTTGTCTGATGCCCTTGGACCACGTGCGGACAGTTGCCGACGCAGTGCTCTATGAGGGATACCTGCTCTATCCCTACCGCGCGAGCTCGCGGAAGAACCAGTCTCGTTGGCAGTTCGGCGTGCTTGGCCCACCCCGCGCCTCGGCGGCCAGCTTCAGCGAAGAGCCAGCCATGTCGATGCAGTGCCTGCTCGACCCGGGTGACGGCTCAGGCACGGTCAGCATCACCCTGCGTTTCCTGCAGCTGCAGGTGCGGGAGGTGCAACGTCGCGGCGCCGATGGCGGCTACGAACCCGTCGCCGAGCTCGTCGTGGACGGCATCTCGGTCACCACCTGGGACGAGGCGATCGAGCGCGAGATCACCCTGGCGAGCCAAGCCCTGCTCCAGAAGACCGACCTGCCTGTCGAGTTCCCCGGCGGCGAGGACGTCGAGCAGCTCACCGACTCAGGGGGCGCGCCGGTCGGTCGCGTGGTCCGCCGCCGCTGGCCGCTGAGCGCCCGGGTCCGCACAGATGCCGAGGTCGACGAAGGCTGTGTCAGGTTGTCGGTCTCTGTCCGCAACGAACACCCGGGCCCGGTCGATGACAAGGACGCCGCGATCCGCAGCTCCCTGATCGGGGCCCACCTTCTGATCCAGGCGCACGGCGCTGACTTCATCTCCTTGCTCGAGCCTTCCGACAAGGCCGCCGAGGCGGCCGCCCGTTGCCATCAGCGCCGGTGCTTCCCGGTGCTGGCCGGAGCGCCGGGGGCCACCGACACGCTGTTCGCCGCGCCGATCATCTTGTACGACTACCCGCAGGTGGCCGAGGAGAGCGCGGGTGCCCTGTTCGACTCCACCGAGATCGACGAGATCCTGACCCTGCGAGTGATGACGATGACTGACGACGAGAAGGCGCAGGCCCGAGCCACCGATCCGCGTGCGGGGGAGATCATCGCCCGCTGTGACGAGATGACAGCCGCGGACCTGCAGCAGCTGCACGGCATTCTTCGCGACCCGCACGCTCCCGGTCCACTGATCCCCGACGCTGCCCAGCCGGACGCGCTACTGCCTGACCCGGGCAACGCGGACCCGTTCAGCTTCGAGACCGGCGAGGCCCCGTGGTGGGACCCCGCGGCCGACGAGAGCGTGCAACCGGGCACCGATGCCGTGGAGATCAACGGCGTCAGCGTCTCCCGGGGAAGCTTCGTGCGGGTTCATCCGTCGCGCCGCTCCGACGCGCAGGACATCTTCTTCGCCGACCAGGTCGCCCGAGTCACCGCCGTCGTCTTCGACGTCGACGGCGGCACTCACGTCGGGCTGGTCCTTGTCGACGACCCGGCCACCGAGATGCACGACTGGTACGGCCGCTACTTCTACTTCGCCCCCGACGAGCTCGAGCCCTTGCCCGTCGACTACCAGAGTGAACATCGAGAGGAGAGTCGATCGTGAGAAGGCTAGGCATTATCACCACGACTGTGGGCGCAGCCGCGGCCGTGGTCGCCGTCGTAGTCGGGGTGCAGTCCATCCCCGACATCCGCAGATACCTCAAGATTCGCTCGATGTGAGCGTCGGAAAGAGAACACCATGAGTGAGACACCAGGAGAGAACCTCGAAGAAGAGCCGCAGGCAGAGCGCGGGCCGGAGGGCGCACGCGACACCGGCTCCGACGAACCGGGCGGTGGGCCCGCCGAGCGGCCCGAGGGTGACTCGGACCACGAGTCCGACACCTCGATACAGCCGCAGAAGACCCAGGACCCAGACTCGCCGGACCTGCAGTCCGGCGGCGGCTGAGGCCAACGCCTGAGAGCAGCAGGGCAACCAACACAGGTCCAAGGAGGAGAACAAGATGAGCACTCCCACACCATCGCCCGGTGGCGACGATCCCGACACCGAGGGCAAGACCGTGCCGCCGTACGACGGTCGCCGCGAGAGCGCCGACGTTGCCGGCTCCGAGGAGTCGACCAAGGACGGCGTCAAGACGGCCGGTGCGACC
>JBBSVL010000105.1:0-8321 GCA_038233595.1 Propionibacteriales bacterium
GCCTACGCGTGCACCAACCTGGCAACCCTGAACCTGAGCACCGCGAGCGGGAACGTCGGTGACAACGTCACCGTCACCGGTTCCTCGTTCCGCACCCCCAAAGCGGCCACTGACGCCGCGATGCCGGTGGCGCTGAGCTGGAACGGCGCCGGTGGCCCGGTCCTGGCGACCGCCACCCCCGACGCCGCCGGTAACATCTCCGCGACGTTCACCGTCCCGGAGGGCCAGGCCGGCTACTACGTCGTGCTGGCCACCCAGCTCGACGCCAAGGGCGCGGACGCCTACGGCACTCCGGCCCGCGCGGCGTTCCAGATCCTGGGCGCGAACGGCGAGTCGGTCGTCTCCCCGGCCGGCAGCCAGGCACCGGTCGCCACCGACGGTAACGGCAGCGGCATCCTGGCGCTGACCGTCGGTCTCGGCGCGCTCGGCCTGGGCCTGTTCGCCGCCGGCTTCACCGCGTTCGCTCGTCAGACCCGCCGCCAGGAAGTGCCGACCGCAGCCAAGGTCCGCAACAACTAGCAGCACCCCGCCCCCACCCACCGGGGGATAACGTCAGAACGGGCGTCCCGCAACGGGGCGCCCGTTCTGCGCGCTCGGCCCGGCTCAGCCCGCGGTCCTCGGGTGAAATGTGGCTCCGCTTGCCAGGCGCGAACGGCTCGGGACGCGGTCCGAATGTTTCGACGCCTTCACGTCGTAGGCCTCCTGCGCACCCGTCGGCTCGGACGCGGCGCACCCAACGCGGGCGGGCCACCAGCCACCCGCTGCGAAGCCCCTCACCACGCTTGGTGGGTAGATCCCGAGGTCGCCGTCGATCTACCCGCCGTCCAACAGTGCGCCGGCGGATGCTGAGATGGACGCTGGCGCCCCAGCGCCCTGCACGTTGACCCAGGGATCGGATCAGTCCGGGACCGGCCGGGCTCGGTACAGCAGACACCACCCGACGCCTAGGGCGAGCACCGCTACCCCGGGGGAGCTGTGGTGCAGCGTCGCCAACCAGGGAGCCTCGTTCCGGGTTGCCTGCAGCACGAGCGGGAAGTGTGTCGCACACATCCAGAGCCCGGCCAGGACGATGCCGACGCCCAGTGGAAAGAGCCGCCGCGCACCAGCGGGGCGGCGGGCAAGAAGCAGGGCCAGCACGGAGAGCACAATGACCAGCGTGCCGGGCATCGTGTGGTCGACGAACTCCAGCTGATTTCCGCGCGGCCCCAGCTCCAGACGGGGACCGGCGTAGCGAGGCACCAGCGCCCAGGTCCCGACAAGCACGCCCGCACCGGCAAGCATCGGAAGCGCCGCCAACCGGGCTGCCGAGACGGGCGGCACAGGACTCGGGACCGCTCTCGCCTCCGGCTCTTCGCGACCGGCGCGCTTCACGACTTCTCCGCGTCGGACGAGGTGGCCCCCGACGAGCGCCGGCGCACCAGCCAGAATCCGCCGACCCCGAGGCCGAGCAGGACCACCACGACCACGGCCGCACCCAGCAGCCCGCTGGACGGAACCGTCACCGTGGCGGCGAAGACATCCTGTCGGCCGGTATTCATGTCGCCGAGCCGGGTGTCGGTCCAGGCGGCGTACGCTTCGTCGTCGGTGCTCTTGAGCCCCAGCCGGGTGCCGAAGTCGGTGCCGTAGTCCGGCCCGAAGGTGGGGCCGACGGCAGAACTGAAGGACTGCGAGGAGACCCGTCGGTTGGTGAATGCTTCTCCCGGCCCGTCCGCCGAGGCGAGAAAGACGTCGGTGAGCATGTCGGCGGTGTCCGAACGACGGTCATAGAACAGCACGTCGACTCGTCCGTTGGGAGCGACCGCCACGCGGGGCAGGTACTGGTCGGTGCCGTCGCCGACCGGATTGTCGTTGACCATGACCGCATCGTCCCACGTTGCCCCCCCGTCGCTCGAATGCCGCAGGAAAACGTCCTCGTCTGCGTTGCGACCGTCCGCCCAGGACACGTAGAGCTGGTCATCCGCGCCGATCGCGAGCGAGGGATACTCCGGCAGGAAGACGAGGAAACGTCGGGTCGGCACGAGCTCGGACTCCAGCACGACCCCCGGAGCGAAGCTCTGACCGCCATCGTCGGATCGGCTGACGACCAGGGCGAACGGGTCCTCAGCAACCGGACCCTGCAGGCCCAGGAAATCTCGGCGGTCCGTGGTGAAGTCCTCGTAGAGCACCACGAGACCGCCGTCGCTGTCGACCACCGGACTGGCCGCACCGACCCGCTCGCGACCGGGGTCGCTCACCTGGACGGGCGCCGAGAACGTGCGACCTCCATCGGTCGACCGGATGGCGACGACTCGAGCCGGTCCGGAAATCTGGTTCAGACCGACCGAGTCGGCGGCGAGCCAGACGACGTGCACGGTGCCGTCACCGGCCACGGCCAGACGTGGCTGGAACGTCAACTCTCCAGCAATGGCCACCGGAGCACCCAGGGAGCGCCCTCCGTCGGTGGACGTCGACAGCCACAGCGCCGCCGGCGTGTTGCCCTGACCCTCCAGGGAGACGTAGAGGACGTACAGCGTGCCATCCGGACCGAAGGCCACATCGGGAGCAAAGGGGCAAGGCAGCTGTTGAGGCGAGGCGGCGCAGATCTCGGTGTCGGCGGGCAAGGGGAGCGACGTCGGAGTCCAACTGGCGCCGGCGTCATCACTCCACTCCAGCAGCGCGGAGAAGCCCGGTCGGTCGATGCGGTGGGCAACCACCAGATGATCAGCGTCCTGAGGATCACGGACGAGAGTGGGGGAGTTGTTCACGCTGATCAGACCGGCGGGGTTGACCAGCACGTTCGTGCTGATCGACGCCTCGGAACCCTGGCTGGCCACCGCTACGACGGCCCCGATCGCCACGAGGACACCGATGGCCATGGCGGCAAGCCCGAAGGTGCGCTTCCAGTCCTTCATCACCCGCGATACTAGGGGTTTCGCCTCGAAGCAGGGCTAGGTGCTCAAAGCACCTACTTCTCTGCAGCGATTTTCCCTATGCTGCATTCTGAATCGAACCATCCGGGAACACACCTTTCAGGAGGCATCAGCCAGTGAGCGGCTCCGAGAGTGACCGGCCGGTGCGCGTCGCACTCATCGGCAGCGGCGGGGTCGGCAAGTCGATGGTCTCGGCAACGTTGGCCCGCACGCTGGCCCGCCGGGGCCGCCGGGTGCTCGCCGTCGACCTGGACCCCAACCCCGGGCTGGCGTACAGCCTCGGTCTCTCGCCTACCGATGAAGGGCTGCCGTCCGAGGCGACGGTCCGCGTGGACAAGGGCGGGCTGTACGGCTGGGGTCCTGCGCCCGGACTCGACCTGGCGAACGGCGCCATCACGTTGAGTCGCTGCGGGCCCGACGGTGTCCGCTACCTGAGCCCCGGCAAGATCGACGCCTCCGGCGACGCCAAGAACGAGGTCAAGCGGTGCCTCGGCACGGTGCGCCAGTTAGTCGATGCGCTGGTCGACCCGTGGGATATCGTGCTCGATCTCGAGGCGGGAACCACCACTCCGTACGAAGGCTATGCCCGAGTCGCCGACATCCTGCTGGTGCTGGCCACCGGCGCCTGGCGCTCGTGCCTGGCGGCCCGGCGGATGTCCGCGCTGTTCCCGGACGTCCGCCAGATCGTCGTGGCGACCAAGACTGCCCCGGGCGCCACGGACGCTGCCCGCTGGGGCCTTCCCGTGCACCATCGCATTCCGTTCGATCCCGCTGTCGCTGATGCCGAACGGCGGGGACTGTCGCCCCTGGACGCCTGTCCCGGCGCACCCGCTCTGTCGGCCGTCGAATCCCTGGCCGACCTACTTCTGGAGGAGAACGCCATGACCCTGGCCTCTGCTGACCCGCGGATCGGAACATGAAGATCGTCGTCACCGGCAAGGGAGGCGCCGGCAAGACCACGGTCTCCGGGGCGCTGGCTCGTCAGCTCGCCCGCGCCGGTCATCGCGTGATCGCCCTGGACTGCGATCCGAGCCCGGGACTCGGCATCACCCTGGGCCTCGGGCCCGAGGCAACCGAGGCTGCTCCGGCGGTGCTGAACAGCCTGGTTGCCATGGGGCACACCCACAACGACCCTGACCCTGACCCGGAGGATCTGCTCGGCCGCTTCGGTGTGGACGGCCCGGACGGCGTACGGCTGCTCGTCGGTGGACGGGTCGAACAGCTCGAGGGAGCCTGCGTGTGCTGCGGGTCGCACAGCACGACCCGCAAGCTGTTCAGCAACCTGCCGCACGAAGGCCGGATCGTGCTGGCGGACCTCGAAGCGGGACTGAACGACTTGATCTGGGCTGCTCCCCAGCCGGGAGACGTCGTGGTCGCCATCGCCGAACCCAGTGCCAAGTCGTTCGAGATCGCGCGTCGGGCCTGCGAGCTGGCCGAGACGATGGGAGTCGGTCAGCGCTTCGTCGTGGCCAACCGGGCGACGGAGGAAGACGTCGCCCGGCTGACTCGACTGACCGGCCTGGTGGCCTTCGCCGTCCCCGACGATCCCGCCGTCGCGCAGGCCGACCGCGATGGCGTGGCGCCGATGGACAACGATCCGTCCTCGCCGGCGATGCTGGCCATCGCCCGCTTGTTCGCGGAGTTGGAGCTCGCGTCGCAGTCGGATGTGTCGGCGCTCGAACGTCGAGGGTGAGCGCGCGACCTCCCCACATAGCTCGGCGATCGTCGACATAGGGGCCAGATGCCGGCTCGCTCAGCGCTGCGCGGGCCCTACTGCGCGTTAAGACTGCCCACTTGGCCGAGCTCGATCAGCGTCACCTGCTCATTTCCGGCCAGGAGTGCGGTGTCCACCGGTGCCGCTACCGCGATGATCACCGCGGCCACGACGGCGGGGCGGCGGGCAGCCGCGGCCAGTCGGCGGCTCACGGGAACGGGCAGTTCATGGTCGGCGAGGGGGCGCTCCTGGCCCAGTCGGCGACTGGCTCGTTCGATGAACGGAACCAGGGCACAGACCACCGTCAGGCTGCTCAGGATCGCCACCTTGATGGCGAACTCGGTGGTCTGGAAGGAGATGAGTCCCGCGGCCACCACAGCGGTGGCAGCACCGTAGGCAATCCGGCCGCGCGACGTCTTGGGACTGGTCTGCGGATCGGACATCATGAAGAACACGAAGACGAGCACTTCCGGTGAAGCGACGATGTAGCGCCAGTACGAGAGGCCGCTAATGGAACCCACGTGCCAGATGGCGATGAAGCTCTGACCGCTCAGCGCCAACAGCCCGATCAGCACGCCGAAGGTGAGCAGGAACGCCGCCGCCATGTGAATCATCCGCACCGACCGCAAGATCCAGAAGGCACCTCCAACGGTGACCAGGTAGGCAAGGACCACACCCAGAATGCTCGGTCCCCACCAGAGGTACTGCGCGAAGACGTGATTCGGTCCGATCACCAGCAGGACCCACACGATGCCGATGTTCGACGGGTTGAACAGGTGCCGTCCCTCGGGCCGGATGAAGTGCTTGGTCAGCAGGGCAACGAGCCCGGCGAGAAGGAACCACTCGATCCCGTTCAGACTCCACCAGTCGCCGTGATCGGTTCCGGAGGCCCGCAGGATGAAGGCGATGCTGCTTCCGGTGAGCAGTCCGCTGGCCGGCCAGACGAGGCTGCGTGACTTGCGGAACGTGATGATCGCCTCCACCAGGCCACAGGCAACGATGGTGACGACGATCTGAGCCACCGACACCTTGAAGTCCAGGACCGCCTGACCGAGGACATGCAGGGTGATGATGACGGCGGAGAGCTTGAGCCGCGGATCGCGGGGGTTGGGCAGGACGACCGGGATGTCCTCACCCCGCAGGCTCACCGACCGGCTCGGTGGCCGGACCGCAACGCTCGAGGGAGCCGTCATGCCGGGCCCAGCGTGGCCGCGGCGTAGGCATTCCGGGTCCGCTCGCACCAGATCACCAGCGAGCGGAAATCGGCCGGATTCAACCCGGGCGGCAGGGCGAAGTTCAACGAACCCGCGGTCACGTCCAGAGCGGCGATGGTCCCCGACCGGGCGTCACGGACCTCTTCGGTGGTCTGCGGCGCCTCCAGCGGACTCAGTTGGAGTTCCAGGTCGGTGTTGGAGGTGACGAAGAAGTCGTCCAGTCGCAGGGCGTAGGAACTGTCGGGGAGGCGGTAGATGGTCGCGGTGCCCATACCGACCTGGTCGACCCGGTAGAACTCACCGGTCATCACCGCAGCGGGCTCGGTCATGCCCGGCAGCGGCGGCTCGACCAGCGGCACGTCCACCTGCTGCTCGATCTGCAACTGCCACGGTCCGTCTGCGGTGACCTCAAGACTCACGCTGCCGGTACCCGTGCCGTAACCGACCTCTGACACCGGACACGTGGCGTCGAGCACCGGGTCGGCCTGACCCGGCGCCCGGACCAGCAGACGGCCGGTCTGGCAGGTCGGTGTCGCCCGCCACTGGATGGCGTCGGGATCGATGGTGAAGGGTGCTGCGGCAGTGGTCGGACCGACGCCCTCCAAGGTCGTCACGCCCTGCCACCACGGCTGGGAGCGAAGCACCGTCGGTTTCGCCACCAGCGCCGCCGATCCCTGGCCGGCGGTCGCGTCACCGCCGCGGCTCGCGGCCGCCGGCCGGGCGGTCGGTGATTCGGAGCCGAGGAAGTGTTCCCGCACCCCGAAGGCGTTGCCCCCGAACAGAGCGCTGGCGAGCAGCGCGAGGATCCCCAGTGCGGGCGGGAACCGGAAACCGGTGCGGGGACCCGGCCCCGCACCGGTGGACCTGTGAAGGCGAGGATCACGGTCCTTGGTTCCGCCGATCTTACCGAGGGAGGCCATTGTCTGATGTTCTCATGAACGACCAGCGCTGTCTCTCGCCGTGGCATAGGCACCGTCCGGAGCGACTTCAAGGCTGAGCTCCTCAGCCGTGATGTCCTCCAACTGGCGACGCTGCGTCTCGACCCCGACGAGGGCCATGGCCAAGGCCCCCAGGGTCAAGGGAACGGCGCCGATCAGGGCGGTCACGGCGATCGACGGCGGCGCTGTCCCCGCGACGACGAGCGCGATGATGCCCACGCCACCGAGCTTGCTGGCACCGGCGGCAAGGCCGGTGCCGCGAGCCCGGACCCGGGTGGGGAAGCTCTCGGACGCATACGCAATGAGGGCCGCCAGGATCGAGCTGATCCCGGTGATCGGCAGGACCAGCAGGAAATAGAGGCGGGTTCTGTCGTCGGCCACCCGATCGCCGAGGACGACGAAGAAGAGCAGGGATGCCGCGGTGACCAGCGAGAGCAGGATCATCGTCTTCTTGCTGCTCCAGAACCCGTAAAGCCAGGCGATGAGCACGGTGGCCGGCAGGCCGAGCAGGGCAGAATCGCGCAGGATCGTGGCCGACGTCACCTCCGAGAACCCCAAGCGCTGCAGGTTGGACGGGATCCACAACTGAAAGCCGAAGGTGACCAGCCCGACGCCCAGACCGAACAGCCCGACCACCGCGGACAAGCCCAGGAAGGGCGAACGGGCCAGTTGTGCCCAGTCGCCACGCACACCGTCCTCGACCTCGAGCTCGGAGTGGCCCTGCTCCACGACTGTCGCGCCATAGCGGGTGAGCACCGCCCTGGCCTCCGCGTCGCGCCCGTTCTGGATCAGGAATCGGGGAGACTCCGGTATCCATCGGTTCAGGAGCAGCAACAGCAGGCCGGTGGGCAGTCCGAGCAGCCACAGGATGCGCCAACTGTAGGTGGGGGTGAGTGCGGCGGACAACCAACTGACGATGATGTAGGCGCCGGCCACATCACCGCCGATGAGCACCATGAGCCAGCCACGATGCCGGGCCGGGATGGCCTCGGCCATGAGGGCGAACGTGATCGGCAGCATGCCACCGGCTGCGATGCCCATCACAAAGCACATGAACACGTTCCACCCGAAGCTGGGCATCGATCCGCAGATGGAGGTCGCGATGAACATGACGCTGGCCAGCAGGATCGAGGGCCGGCGTCCGATCCGATCGCTGAGCCAGCCCCACGTGAACGAGCCGATCACCGTCCCGGCGATGCCCGCGAAAGGCAGCCAGGCGACCGGGACGCTGCCGTCGGGATTGAGCGCCGACCGGAGTCCGTACTCCTTGCCCATGCCCGGAATGACGAAGCCGAGGGTCACCGGCTTCATGACGTCGATCGTGACTGCTGCGGCGAGCACCAGGAGCAAGCCGATGTGCGCGCGGGAGAGCTTGGCGTCGTCCAGAGTCTTGACCCGCAGGGGTGCGGCCGCCGGCCGGGAGCGCGACAGCGGAGGGAGCAGGCCGTACGACGTGGCGGCCAACCCGACCAGGATCAACGCCATCCCGGCCTTCATCGGCCCGTCGACGGCCATGCCGGCCAAGCGGTACCCCATGTCGCTGGCA